>JAISDI010000142.1 GCA_031264895.1 Endomicrobium sp.
TTTAAAGGGGGTGGACGGAGACAATGTCTCCGGACGGGGGATTTGCCGTATGCGCAAGGTTCTAAATTTCATGTTCAATATACGCAGTGGGTTGATCCACTTTCGTCGTAAAACAAAAATATCTTTAGTAACAATGCCTGATTACGACCTTCGGGCATGACGAACAGTATTTTAGAAAAACCTATTTGTTACCTTTCATTCCTCTGCTTTTTTTGCCCTTTTTTATTTTGCATAACTCATTGTATTTTCAATCTATTATTCTTCGTTATTTCTAATGGATTCCATTAGAAAATTTTACCTCTAATGGAATATCTGGGTTAAATTTCGAAATGTTATAACTGTCAAAAATTATTTTGCCTTTGCCGTTAATTACTAATTACTCATTACTAGTTACTAATTATTTTTTTTTAAAGCTTCTATGCGTTCTATAAATATAAAATAATGCTGATTTATACTTTCTACCTTGCTGCCTAAAATTTTTTCAAGAGCGCTTATTAAATTATATGAATTTCCTAAAAGCTCAACGGCTTTTTTGTCCGGGCTGCTCTTCTCTTTAAATCCTAAAAATCCTAAAAACCGTAAAACAATTATCGACACTATCGGGAAAGAGATGAAAATAACAATGCTTTCAAATGAGTAAAACTTTAATGAGTGATAGTATAAAAGTATGGAAGTTAAAGATAGATCAGGCGCTTTTCCCGGTATAATAAGACAAAAAAAGAAAAGAATAAAAAGCGCATATACTACCGCAATTATATATACTGCATAAAATATTGTCTTACTCTTTCCATACGTATACTCAAAATGGGACGAAACAGCCATAAAAAAATATTCGGCGGCGGCAAAAGCCGTTATTTCTTCCTCTGTAAAATTAAGAGCTATTTTTGGAATATATATCGTAATTTTTCCATACTCTTGAAAGTCCCTGTTCTTATTGTATGTTCCGGAAGAATAAATACTTTCATTACTTTTAACAATTATGCAGATCTCTCTGCTGAGAAGCTGCGAAAGCGTACGGCCTACATTGATAACGACCGGCAAAGTTTGCATTTTCAAAGCTTTTTCTTTGTCTTGCTGCAAAATGTCCATAGGCTCTTCTCCCGCGTTTAAATTTGGTTGTCAAAATTATGTCAGCTTATATTACCAGCGGCCTTTTTGTGGCTTTTACGGGGTTTAGCTACTGAGATTCCTTTTTTTTCCTTATAAAACCGTAAAACCGGCAAGACTTAAAAGGCTCATGCGCTTTTCGAGCAGCGGAATATATCTATATATGCCCCTCCCATCTATCCTACTACGAAAGGCTTCTTCAAGAGCGGCTATTACTCCCGCTCTTTTTCCCCGGCTGCGTATGATTTTCTCAAAAGCGCTTATTAAATTATAAGGAGTTCCTAAAAGCTTAGCGGCTTTTTTGTCCGCCTGATAAATTTCCTCTTTATTCCCGGAAGTTTTGAAACGGTAAAAATAAGCCAGCACCCCGGCAACCAAACAGGCGACAATGGCGAAGGAGTAGGCGAAGGCGAAGGTGTCATCGAAAAAAGAGAGTTTAGCGAAGTTAATGATTGAGGACAGAGTGACCGGAGCCGGCGTATGTTTAATAAAAGAACTAATTGTGCCAAGCGACAGTACTAATACAAAATATGGTATACCTTTAAATATGTATTTTAAATATTCTTTAGAACTTGACGAGGCAGCCATAAAAAAATATTCGGCGGCGGCAAAAGCCGTTATTTCTTCCTCTGTAAATTAAAGCGCAATTTTAGGTCTATATACCGTAAATTTTTCGTATTTTTTAAACTTTTTGCGAAGGTTGTACGTACCGGGAGGGTAAAAACGATAGCTCTTTTTAAATTCTATATCGATTTCCCTGCCGAGAAGTTCCGAAAGCCTTCGGCTTACATTGGCGGCAACCTGCAAAGCTTGCATTTCTGAAAAATTTCTTTTTTCTTGCTGAAAAATGTCCATAGGTTTTCTTCCCCTCACATTCAAATTTTAAAATATCTAGGGCATGTCCACACAAATTACGCGCATATGCGTAATTTGTGCGAATACGCTCTAAGCAACTGTTTATGGCTGTCAAAAATTATGTCGGCTTCTTGAAGATAGGGCTTTGGGAGACTTGTTGATATTGCCGCGCAGTACATTTTTGCGGCTTTTGCGGCTTTAATCCCGTAAGGGGCATTTTCTATTACAAAACATTCTGCCGGTTTTACGCCAAGTTTTTTTGCGGCAAGAAGATAAGAGTCCGGGTAGGGTTTGCTTCTTTTTACCATATCGCCGGCAATAGTTATGTCAAACATTTTATAAATTTTGGCAGGCAGCATCTTTTTTGCTTCCGCAAGGCTCGAGCCGGTAACAATTGCAATTAAAACGCCTTGATTTTTCAATGATTTTAAGATTTGCGGAATTTCCGGAAATATGTACCTTTTAAAATATTTTTTTAACAATAAGTCTCTTTCTTTTTGTATTTTTTTTGCGATCGCGTCATCAAGTTTTTTGCCTTCGCGTTTAAAAGCAAACTTTATGACTTTATCCCATTTCGCGCCTTCCATACCGAAAATGTCCATAGGCGTAACTCTTACGCCGTACTTTTTTAAAACTTCAAACCATGAAATAAAATGGTACGGCATGGAGTCAACCAAAACGCCGTCCATATCAAAAAGTACTGCCTGCCCTTGCGAACGAAACTTAGTTTTTTTGTTTATCATTCTGAAACACCTCTAATTAATTAGTAGTTAGTAATGAGTAATTAGTAATTTAGGAGCGCTTTCAGCGCGTAATAAGAGGTTTGCTTTCGCAAACAAAAACAAATTTTTTTGTCTTTGCCGTTAATTGCTAATTACTCAAACGCTAAAGTCCGGCGCTAAAAAACCTCTAAATTAATTAGTAGTTAGTAATGAGTAATTAGTAATTTAGGAGTGCTTTCAGCGCGTAATAAGAGGTTTGCTTTCGCAAACAAAAACAAATTTTGTCTTTGCCGTTAATTGCTAATTACTCAAACGCTAAAGTCCGGTGCTAAAAAACTTCTGAATCAATTGGTATAGTGAACCAGCTTAAAACCAGCTATTCCATTAGAACTTTCTAAGAACCATCTTTTTTCTTTGCCGTCATCAACGCACTTATTTGTATTTAACTTGGATCCCGAAGTTTTAGTTAAGCTGTTTTGCTATAGTAAAAAGAAGAAAAAAACCTGTTTTTGTTTGCGTAAGCAAACCTCTTATTATGCGCTGAAAGCGCTCCTACATTACTAATTACTCATTACTAATTAATCGTAACAGACTTATGAAATAATGGGACAATATTTAGTTTGTTTGCTATACCTCGTCATTCTTGGGGTTGATATCCCGTCAGCGCCTTTGGCTAAATCCCCCGTCCGCTCCGCGTCCACCCCCTTTAAAAAAAGGGGGAATTTCTGATTTTTTGGAATCGGGGAATCTTAGGGTTTAAAAAAAGAAGAGTTTCCGATTTTCCACATTGGGAATTCCCTAAGTTTTAGTTAAGCTGTTTTGCTATAGTAAAAAGAAGAAAAAAACCTGTTTTTGTTTGCGTAAGCAAACCTCTTATTGTGCGCTGAAAGCGCTCCTACATTACTAATTACTAATTACTCATTACTAATTAATATCTAATGCCAAATTCCTTCGTTTATCATAAAACATTTTTCGTGCGTTACTTTTATGCCGGCGGATCCGGCTTTTTGTATTGCTTGTGCGGACTGGGAGCCGGGCTGCATCCATATTTCTTTTATGCCGAGTTTTATGCAGTCATCGGTTATTTTGTCCGTAGCTGTCGGTGGAACTACTGTGATGACAAGGCCGGGGTTTTGAGGGAGGTCTTCCAGCGTTTTATAAATTTTTATGCCGTTTACTTCGCCGGCGCGTACTCCTACGGCAAAAACTTTGTATTGCGCTTTAAGCAAATCAAAAAAAATTTTATACCCGAACTTTTCGGGATTATCGTTTACGCCCACGACCGCAATTATTTTATCTTTTGCTGCGCTCATTTCTTTTTTATCACTCCGAAATTTTCAATATAATTTTTTGCATTATCGGCTCTTTTATTTTTTTCTTTTGGGTCTTCCTGTACAGTTTTTGCTTTTTTTTCTATGTCTCCGAACTCATCTATATATTTTTTGCCGGACTTATACTTTTGTTTTTCATCGTCTTTTTCATAATGTTCATATTCTATTTCAATGTCTTCTTCTCTTTTTACAATGTCTCTGCCTTGTTCTTCGCTGTACAATTCCAAATCGATAAAATCGCTCAGCGAAAATTCTTCATCGACTTCTGAAGACGGCGCTACATATTCGCTTGAAGCCGTTATTTCCGAGACGGTCTCTTTTTTTGTTTCCGGCAGAACCGGTGTTGTTTGCGCGTTTTGCGCGTGATTTTGCTTCTCCGTGAAAACCGATTTAAAACCGTTTTCCGAAGCTTTCACTGCCGGCGCGGCAAGAACGTCTTTAACGGTTTTTCCCGGTACACTGTTATTCTGAGGTAAAGGCAAAGGTAAAGGTACGGATTCTTTTTTGGACAGAACTGTTGAAAACGCGTCTTTCTTGATTTTTATGCTGCCGGATTTATTATATTCAAAATAATCTTTGGTATAGTCGACTTTCGGGCGGTATAAATTGTGTTTATTGTCCCTTTCCGGCTGTTTTTCATTTTTTGTTTCTTTTATCTTTGTAAGAGATTCTCTGGCTTGATCCATAGCCATAGCGATCAGCGGGAAAGCCAATATAACTCCGAAATAAGTAATATTTAGAACCAAAGCGCAAAGCGCAAGAAAAACCATAAGAAAATATATTTTGCCATGCCCGTGCTTAAGGACTTCGCTTCCTTCCGAAAGCGCTCCTTTAATGCCTCTTCCTTCTAAAGAAAAAAACAAAGACATCACTGCGTTCGGAAGCAAAAGAAAAGCCATAATGCCTGCCGCGCCCGACACGGCAAAAACCGAAATGACATATTTTTCAGTAACAGCCGGAAAAATAAACGGAAAACAGGCGATAAAACCGAGTATCCCGAAGATGATCACAAAAATAATGATGAAAAATAAAGGATTAAAAAAATTTGTAAACAGAAGCCCTGCCGTGTTGAAATTGACTTTTATTCCTTTTATCGTAAGCATAAAAATTTTCAGAAAAATAAAAGACAATATGACAATAGCGCTTCTTATAATTATGATATAGCGCAAAGAAAGCTGCGGTATATATTTAAGAAAAGCTTCCGGGATCAGTAAAAAAGAAAAAATAATGCTCACTAATGTGATAAGAAATAAATTTTTCCAGAATTTTCTTAACACGCTGCCAAAAACGTCAACTACGAAATCAATAATTTCTTCCATGTCGTATATCTCCGAGGCAAAAATTTTTACAAGCATTTTTCGACATATATTTGAGACTCTCTAAAAACCTTAAAGTACATCCTTGCCGTGAATTTCAAGGCATCATTTGTCCGTCCTTGTTCCTGCTTTTTCTTCCTTGAACTGCCCGCCGTTTACGCATTACAGCTGGCAGATCTTTTCTTTTGAGATTATTGAAACGCCGTTTTTGCATAAAACATCTATTGCTTTATCTATATCTTCAAACCCAAAAACCATCAAAGCTTTATCCGAAGCTTTTTCGACAAAACCGTACATATATTCGATGTCAATATTATTGTCGGCAAGCGCTTTTAAAGCAACGGCAAGCCCCCCGGGATCGTCGGAAACTTCTACCGCAACAATATCCGCTATAGAAGCCACAAAATTGTTTTCTTTTAAAAGTTTCACGGCTTCTTCGGCTTTATCGACAACAAGCCGCACTATGCCGAATTCCGGGCTTTCCGCCAAAGTCAAAGCTTTGATATTAATGCCATTTTTGCCGAGTATTGCGCACAATTCGTGCAGTTTTCCTTTTGTATTTTCAATAAAAACCGACATTTGTGTGATCTTCATATTTTCCTCCGCTGTTATTGTACAATATCTTCTTTATACCCGCTGTATCCGTCCGATATTGCAATATAAATTTGAATTATGACCAAAACGGAAAACGGCACCGTAAAAATCCATGCAAAAACAAGCAAATGCCCTATTAAATTTATGATAAAAAGGGCAAACAAAATACAGAAAAAAGCCGTTCTTTGCCCTTTCATCATGTCTGAACACAATGAAAGCGATTCTGAAAAAGTTTGTCCGTCCAAAATAAAAAAAGGCGTATAAAAAAGAACGACCAAAACATAAATGACGATCAATGCAAATAAAGCCAAGCTGCCCGCCACAATGGCCGCATAAGGAACCGGAAAATTTGAAGCCGCAAGTTTTAAAAGCATATCTATTTTTTCAATTATAAACGGTATTGAAAAAAGAAAAACAGCTATAAAAGAGACAAACCCCGCAAACTTCAAAACCGTTTTAAACGGAGGAAAAAAATTTTTAATTTTTATTCCTTTCCCCCTGAAAAATCCTATTACAAAAGAGACGTACAAAAACATTAAACAATAATAAATAACCAAAGCTGCGCAAAAATACAAAATAAAATCTTCCATTGAAAGCCGCTGAAAAAGAAACCTAAAAAACGGCATTATTACGCCGTAAAATAAAGCCACAATGGCCGCATATACGGCAATTATCCCGGCCGTAAGCTTGAAAAACAGTTTTTTATATATTCCCCACGAAAAATATAAAGCATTTGATAAAGAAAAGCTATCGGAATCTTCATCTTCGCGGCTTTCTTCACGGTTTTCTTCTGTTTTGTTTTCTTCGGGCAGCAAATGATCTCTTCCGAAATATCCTTCAGGTTCAAAAACTTGTTTTGTTTTGGCTTCATGTCCTAAAGTAAAATAAGCCGATACTAACAATATATCAAAAAAAGGCATCAAAACAGTTGTGCCGATGTAAATAAACTGCTGAAACGACATTATCTTTCCGATATCCTCATAATTGAATCCGACAGTCAGGTAAATTATGAGAACCAAAATGCCGGATAAAAACGCAAAAACACAGAAAAAAAATAACTTATTTTCGGTAAGTATTTGTAAGGCATTGCCCAATGATTCCCAAAAACCGTTTTTCCCGCAAAAAGAGACAAAACAAAAAAAAGAAAATATACTGTACGCAAAATATACAAAAAGGCCAAGCCCAATACACGCAAATACGGTATACGGAAGAAAATCTTTCAAAAATACATTGATAATGACATTTCCGAATAATAAAAAGAACAAGAAAAAACATATCCTCAAAATTATGCCTGCCGCCACATTCAAAAAGAGAAATAAAATGAGTTTTCCGATAAAACCGAGACTTGGGACAACATCGCCCAATTTCAATTTACCGTTTTCAAACGCGCCGCGCAAAACGGATATTAGCGACAGCGGAAGCATACAGCAAAATAAAGCGCTCAGCAGCAATATTATTGTAGCGCCTCTTTGCAGCAACAATAATACCGCCGCCGGAACTATAGTATAAAAAAGCAATACCGCGATCATGCCAAAAAAATTATTTTTGACAGTTGTAAATGCCAGTTTAAAAATATCCGTAATTATCCAATTTCGCAGCATTTCCTGCGAAGATCCGGTCTCCATAAAATTCCTTTTAAATAGAAATTTTTATTTTTGGACTTTTTGCATTTTCCTGTTCGCCGGCGGCAGCGCCGTTTTCTTCTGGTTTTAATGCAAGATAAACCGCAATGAAAATAATGCAGAAAAACATTCTGAAAATAAAAGAGTATCCATCTTTAGACAAAACCGGTACGGCAATAAACAATACTGCGGTAATAACTGAAACTATAAATAGAATAAGTGTGTTATTTGTAAAAATGTCTAACGCGTTCAGTATGGGCTGATCGATTGACGGTTTTTCGATAAAATTAAATATGCTAAACAAAACGCCGGTAATTACCAAAGCTTTTATGAAACCATAGCAATATGTGACCACAGGAATTGCTAAAGGAAAAAACGTTGTCTTTATAAAAATTTTTACAATAAAAGTACACGGCAAAGAAAAAACAACGGCGGCCAACATTAAAATCAAAGAATAAACGGAAAACTTTATGCCGGGAAAAATTTTTTTCAAAAGAAACTTTTTGATCGAAAACAGCGAAAACACGGCATAAATAAACGACAATTGCGCAACGATCATGAACACGTCATAAAAAACCGGATTCTCATGACCTAATATAAATTTTGACAAATACTTGTAAACTGCAAAATTCGCAGCTGCATAAACAACAAAGATAATAAACAAGCCCAAAAAATGATTTTTTATGATATCTGCCAGTAAACTAAAAATTTTCAAAAAAGCATTTTTAAATGAATACTGTAAAAGCATGATCAAAATCCTTTTATTTTATTTATTTCCGGCAAATTCGGCTCCGGAAAGTTCCAGATAAGCGTAAATGATCACAAGAACCGAAAACGGCACAGTTACGAGCAAAAGAAAAATCAAATATTTGGCAAAAAAGTTTATCAAAAACAATATACCGGCAAGAACAAAAATTTTCATACGGCAATTATAAGTAAGAGTCCCGCTTTTTTTAAAAGCCTCTTTCAGCCCCGCTTTTTCAAGAAGCGGCAAAAAAAACAACCCATATTTAAGCGCAAAAACAACGAACCCTGCGATCAGCGCAAACGAAACGACCGATATCGCAAGCACTCCGACACTATACCCGTCCCCTCCGGAAACAGCTTTTGCCGCCGCGGGAAAAACGGTTATTACAATTTCAAAAAACAAAACCGCCGCCGCCGCCACAGCCAAAAATTTCAAAAGTGCAGTCAAAGAAGGAAAATAATTTTTCAGTTTCATCCCCGCGCCTTTACACAGCGGAAGAAATACAGAAAACAAACAAAACACAAGCAAAAACACAAAAACCAAAACAAGACATATATAAACCGAAAACAAAATAAACGGATTTGCTCCCCCAGCATTTCCCGCCGCATCTGCGGACAAAGCCCCATCCATCATAAAATTAACGCTGCCCAAAAAAACCGAATTTAAAAACAAACTCAAAACCAAAACCGCAGAAACCGACAAAACTGACAAAACAAAAATATCCGTAAAATTCTTTATAAAAGTATTAAACGCAACCTTAAATATATTGGAAAATGAAAAATCATGCATAAAAGTCCTTGTACGGGTACTAGCGTACGGCAAAATAGAGAAGCAACGACACAAAAGCTAACCCGTCATGCTCAGTAAAAATTGTTCCCCCGTCCGCGCTTTGCGGAATACCCCGTCAGAGCCTTTGGCTAAATCCCCCGTCCGCTCCGCGTCCACCCCCTTTAAAAAAGGGGGAATTTCTGATTTTTTGAAAAGGGGAATTTCCAATTTTCTAAAATGTGGAATTTACTAATTTTTTTGTCTTTGTCTTTAGTCATTGTCGTTGTCGTTATCGTTGTCGTTAATTCCCACTTTTTAAAGGGGGTGGCCGCGAAGCGGACGGGGGATTTCGTCGTTGCCATTGCCTTTGTCGTTGCCTTTGCCTTTGCCTTTGCCTTTGTCGTTGCCTTTGTCGTTGTCGTTGTCGTTGCCGTTGCCGTTGCCTTTGCCTTTGCCTTTGTCGTTGTCGTTGTAGTTGTCGTTGTAGTTGTCGTTCGCCGCCTCTAAGCGAGTCTATGAGCGAAAGATTTTTGAAGATTATCAAATTCGGTTGTTTGAGCGGCATTCCTCTTAAGTCGTTATTGCCGCGAGTTCCGAATTTGCTTCTAAAATCTTTCGCGAATGCTTTCAGCGGCAAGGGTTTTTGCTTACTTTTTGACCGACTGCAAAAAGTAAGTCGTGGGGTTCAGGGGTACCGAAAATACCCCTGACTAAAGCCGTTGCCGCCCGCAAGGGCTAACTGCCGCGCGCTAGCGCCTATTGTCTATGACCCTTTTTGCTTTTCCTTCGCTTCTGGCGATGGTTTTTGGGCCGACAAGTCTTACGTTTACGCTGACAAGTATTGTGTTTTCAATGCTCTTTTTAATTTTATTTTTTAACGCTTCCATAGCTTTTATTCTATCGGAGAAATCTTTTTCGTCAATTTCAACCTGCACTTCTATTGTGTCAAGCCCGTGCGATTCTCTGTTAACGATTATCTGATAATTCGGCAGCGCGCCTTCGACCTGTAAAAGCGCATATTCTATCTGCGTCGGAAACACGTTTATTCCGCGCACTATTATCATGTCGTCCGTTCTTCCTTTGATTTTTGAAATGCGCGGAGCCGTTCTTCCGCACGCGCACGGAGTATTGTCAATTGAAACCAAATCTCTTGTTCTGTAACGCAAAAGCGGCATTCCGGTTCTTGTGAGCGTTGTTATCACAAGTTCGCCCACTTCGCCTTCAGCCGCGGGCTTATCGGTTTCCGGATTTATTATTTCCGGATAAAAAACGTCCGACCAAAAATGTAAACCTTCTCTTAAATGGCATTCCTGCGCAACGCCGGGACCTGTGATTTCCGATAAACCGTAAATGTCTGTCGCCGTCATTGCTAACGATTTATCTATTTCGTTTCTTAAAGCTATTGTCCACGGCTCAGCGCCGAAAATGCCTACTTCCCAAGAAATTTGTTCCGGAGAAAAGCCCATGGCTTTTGCTTCTTCGCCCATATATAAAGCGAAACTGGGAGTACAGGCCAGAATGCGCGGTTTAAAATCGCTCATGAGTTTTATTTGTCTTTTTGTCTGTCCGGAAGACATCGGCATTATTGCCGCGCCAAACTTTAAAGCTCCGTAATGAAGCCCCAGCCCGCCGGTAAAAAGGCCGTACCCGTAAGAAATCTGAATAATATCGCCGGGCTGTCCGCCTGCGGCGGCTATGCTTCTTGCGGCGGCTTCGCCCCAAAGTTCAACGTCGTCTTTTGAATATCCGGAAACGACCGGATTTCCCGTGGTTCCGCTTGAAACGTGAACTTCGGCAATTTTCGATATTGGCATAGAAAAAAGCCCAAAAGGATAATAATCTCTCATGTCGTCTTTTGTGGTAAAAGGAAGTTTTGTTATGTCGTCAATGGTTTTGATGTCCGAAAGCAAAAATCCGCTTTCGTCGATCCTCTTTTTGTAAACAGGCGAATTTTTATAAACGTACCCGGCAAGTTCGCGCAGTCTTTCGGATTGGAGATTTTTTAAGTCGTTCAATTTCATCGTCTCAAACTTTTCATTGAAAATCATAAATTGCCTCTTATTTTTCTTTTTCAACTTCTATTTCGTGAACCTTTTTTTCGCCTATAATTATCGAATTATTGTTTATCAAACGTTTCGCTTCAAAATATTTGTTGATTTCATTTTTTCTAAGTTCGGCAATTTTATTAAAAACTTCGCTCAGTTTTCGCGTTTTTTCTTCAAACTCGTTTCTGCGCAGCATAAAATCGTTAATGTAGGGATTTTTCGGTTTTGCGTCCTGATCGTCGTCGTTATCAGATATTTCTTCTCTGGGCGTATTGACAAACGTTATAAACTCTTTTGACGACTTTTCAAAATTAGGAATTTGGAATCTGATCTCTATTCGTATTTTTTCGATTTCTTCAAGCAGCTTATTGTATCGCCTGATATTTTCGTTCATTATTTTGTCGGAAGAATGAAATTTAAACTGTTCTTCGTCGATTATAATGCTTTCGCCGGCATTATTGCTGCCGAGCTTCATGAAGAAGTCTTTTATTTTTGATAAAATTTCATCTAAAAATTTTTTCAAGTTTTTAGCCGCCTTTTATATAAATTAAAAAGGATTTACGAAAACTCATTTTTGTTCTTCTTCAAAAAGCGAAAAAATATAAAGAGCGCTTTGCCCGTACAAACCCGTTTCGTCATCGGCAAACGATTCCGCGATCTTCGACCCGTAAAACATGTCAAGCGCCATATCCTGCGAAACCTTACGGTTTTCCATTATAAGTTTTATAACTCCCTCAGCAATTATCGCTCTCACCAATTTATGAGACATTATAACCCCCAACGCTTGCACACGGCGCCCTTGCGGGCGGCAAATTAGAACGGCACGGCAACGACAAATTCCCCGTCACTTTAAAAAAAGGGGAATTACGACAA
>JAISDI010000179.1 GCA_031264895.1 Endomicrobium sp.
TACCTATTTGTTACCTTTCATTCCTATACTTTTTTTGACCTTTTTTATTTTGCATAACTCATTGTATTTCCAATCTATTATTCTTCATTATTTCTAATGGATTCCATTAGAAAATTTTAACTCTAATGGAATATCTGGGTTTAATAACTTTCGGGAATGACGAATAGTATTTTTCCTTTGTCGTCATCCCCGAGTGTCTTTGTCGGGGATCCACGTTAAATAGACAAATAGCTTAAATGTTGTGATGGCGGCAAAAAGCGAAAAGACAAAATGGATTCCCGATAAAAACCTTCGGGAATGACAAACGAGTGAAATCATTTTTGCCGTCATTTCCGGGCGTCATAATCGGGAATGTAAATATGTACAGTTGGTTAATTACTACAAACGGCAAGAAGTTAAAATGGACTGCTGCCGTGTTCAGAACTCGTAGGCCTACGGCTGTCGTATGGTTTATTGTCGTTTTAACTTGCCAGCGGCTAGGCCTAAATCTATTTCCGAAAAAGAAAAAGGGAGTAGTTCTTGTATATTTACTATTATGATGTCTTTGTCGTTTTTGTTTATTATTATGTCGGCATTTTGGGAAAGCTCAAGAATTACTTGTCTGCATGCGCCGCACGGAAAAACGCCGCCGCGTTTTGTCCACACGGCGACGGCTTTGATTTTGGTTTCTCCGTTTGAGACGGCGTTAAACAGCGCGTTGCGTTCCGCGCAGGAAGTAAGCCCGTAAGAAGCGTTTTCAACGTTCGTTCCGGCATAAATTTTACCGTTTGCACATAAAACCGCGCTTCCGACGGCAAATTTGGAATATTTATTATAACTGTTTCCGGCGGCTTCTTTTGCTTTAGCCAGAAGTTTTACATATTTTTTTTCTTTCATATAAATTATTTGCCGTAATATTTGTCCAAAAATAACGACAGCTTTTTATATGCAGGGCTTATTAAAAGTTTTTCCGGCGCCGTCATGATTGCCGAGCGCAAAGAATTGCAGCATGAACATTTGACATCTCTTTGAGAAAGTTTTGCCGCAAGATATTTAATTACGCGCCTGCTGTTTGAAATATTTAAAGCCGCCGTTGCTACGACGGCGTCATTTGTAACTTCTTCTCCGTCTTTCCAAACATCAAAATCCGTTACGAGCGAAATATTCGCATAACACATTTCGGCTTCTCTTGCAAGTTTTGCTTCCGGAACGGCAGTCATGCCGACTATCGAAAAACCGTTTTGGCGGTTTACTTCGGACTCGGCTTTTGTAGAAAACTGCGGGCCGTCTATGCAGACATACGTTCCGCCAAAATGATGTTCTATTGCAAGTTCATAAACCGATTGATGTATAATTTCTCTTATTTCGTCGCAGAAAGGTTTTGCCATGCCAACATGAGCGACTATTCCTTCGCCGAAAAAAGTATTCGGCCTGTTTTTCGTTCTGTCAAAAATCTGGTCGGGAATTACAAAATTTTTAGGTTTTATTTTTTCTTTCAACGAACCGCACGCGGTAAAAGCCACTATCTGCTCAACACCGATAGATTTTAAAGCGTACATATTAGCTCTCTGGTTTATCTCCGAAGGAAGAAAAACGTGTCCTCTGCCGTGCCTTGGAAGAAACGCGCATTTAACTCCGTTTATCGTCCCTATTACGATTTTATCCGAAGGTTTGCCGAACGGCGTGTCAATATCTTTTTCAACAACGTCTTCAATGCCGTCGATTTCATACAAACCGCTGCCGCCGATAAACGCAATCTTTGCCAAATTTTCTTTTTCTGACATTACGACCTCCTGTCTGCCGTTATTAATGCTTCAAATTTAATAAGACGGTTTTACGTCTACCGTATACAACTGTGCAATCTGCTTGTCGTTTCTGCCCATAATGTCTACGTGAAATACTATGTCTATAAGACTTTCGCCGCGCAGCATGTCCGCAAACTCGCCGTGATTCCAAAAAACAGCCTGCACATTTCTGCTTCCTTTTTGCGACACTTTAAATTTAATGTGTTCGTAATTTCCGCCGAACGTAGAAACTTCCGTCACGGAAACGCCTTTCATGCAAAACAGCGGCCTCTGATTTTCCATGCCGAAAGGCTCTAAAATTTCCAGCTGTTTATGAAAATCAATATTTATATCGGAAATTTTAAGTTCGCAGTCAATTTCAATATTTTCGCAAGGGTCGCAAGCGACGATATTTGTTTCGGCATATTCTTTAATCCTTCTTTTAAACTCTTCGATATTCGAATGCGCGACCGTAAAGCCCGCCGCCTGACTATGCCCGCCGTATTTTAAAAGAATATCTTTAACGCTCTCCAGAGCGGCAATCAAATCAAAATCCGCGACTGATCTTGCCGCGCCTATAGCTTCCTTTCCGTCTGAAATCAAAAGAAACGCGGGCTTCATATAAGTTTTTACCATCTGCGAAGCTACTATGCCGGTTACGCCGTGTTCAAGGTTTGCGGCATCCACTATGAAAACTTTGTCATGTTCTAAGTCGCATTGCCGGTTTAAAAGAATTTTAAACTGTTCTATATTTTCCGATTGCAGCCATCTTCTGTTTTCATTGAGTTTTATGATATCTGCGTAAAGATTTTTTGCCTGAAAAGAATCTTTAGTCATAAGAAGCTGCGCCGACAACATGCCTCTTCCCATTCTGCCGGAAGAATTGAGAACCGGAGTAACATTCCACGAAACTGTTCTTGAATTTATACATTGTATATTCTTTGAAATAAGAGCGTCTTCTATCAAAAGTCCCAGTCCCGGCCTTGCTCCCGGATTTTCGGCTATCAGTTCCAATCCTTTTTTAACAATTATACGATTTTCGTCAATCAGCGGCATTGAGTCGGCGATTGTTCCGAGCGCGCACAAATCAAGATTACTTTTAAAAAAATCTTTCATTACCGCGTCTTCGTTATTTCTTTTGATTTTATAACTGCGCATTACTTTTTTTTCAATGCTTTCGTTTCCGGCAAAAGCGTGTATGACGAATACATCCACTTTCTCTTTCAAAAGCGCGTCGCTGACCATGACGGCGTCTTTTAGCTCTTTGCTGTTAGTATAGACTTTAGAAACCTGTTTAAACAGGCTTTTTATTTCCGAAACCGAAGAGAAAGATTGTTTATCGGCGCATATATCATTTTTGATTTTTATAAAAAAACCGCCAAAATCCGAATCTTGGCGTTGAGCATAGCAAACCGCGATTTCTTTGCCGTACTCTTTTGAAAATGCCGAAACCAAAGCCTGCGCGGTTTTAAAAGCCACAGTGCATCCTGCAATATCTTTAAACGGATACGGGGAATCCATAAGTTTCGGGTTTATAATCGCATAAGCGTTAGGAACGCCTTCATAAGGCGGTTCGTGATGATCGGTTAAAATAACGTCTATACCGAGACTATTTGCATAATTTATCTCTTCGAAAGCGGATATTCCGCAATCAACAGTTATCATAAGTTTTACGCCTTCGGCATGATATTTCGTAAGTATGTCCTTATGTATACCGTATCCTTCGTCGGCAGGAACGTACCATTGAGCGTTTCCGCCAAGCTGTCTTACGGTATTGACTATGACGTTTACGGCGGTTATGCCGTCGACGTCCCTATCTCCGTAAACCAAAATGGCTTCTTTATCGTTTACAGCTTTTTTTATTCTCTCGACGGCTTTTTGCATGTCGGGAAAAATAAAAGGATTGTAAAGATGTTCTAAACCTCCGTGCAAAAAAGCGGAGGCTTTTTCCACGCCGTCAATTCCTCTGTTGAGCATAACGGCGGCAATTTTCGCATTAACCGAAAGAACTTGCGAAATCTCGGATATTTTCTGCTGATCGCTTGGAAAAACTTTCCAGCATCTGTCTTTTTCTGTGTTCATCGGGATAATCTTTCCTTTATAAGTTCGGGTTTTATTATTTTTTCTTCGCAAACAATATAAGCGCCGTTCATAAGAGCCGCCGCTTCGTCGATATTTTTTCCGCAATTGTAAAACAGTTCCGCTACCGTCTCGCCTTCTTTGACATAGTCTCCCGTTTTTTTATGAAACAGAACTCCGGCGGAGTAGTCGATGGAATCTTCCTTTTTATTTCTACCCGCGCCCGCCATCGCGGCGGCTATGCCTATGTCTCTTGTTCTCATATAAGAAACATATCCGGTTTTAGCGGCTTTTATTTTAAGCGAATTTTTTGCCTTTGGCAAAACGCCGCTGGGATTATCAATAACGTCAGGATTTCCGCCCTGCATTTTTATTGTCTGCCGGAACTTCTCCAGAGCCGCTCCGCTTGAAATTTGTTTGACGGCAATTTTGCGCGCCTCTTCAATGTTTGCAGCTTTTGAGCAATTCAATATCATCATTGATGATAATTCTAACGAGAGTTCGTACAAATCGTTTTTCAAATTGCCTTTCAGTATTTCTATTGCCTGCTCGATTTCAACGGCATTACCCGCGCAATTGCCCAATGGCGTGTCCATATCGGTAATAACTGCGGAAATATTTCTCTTAAAATATTTTCCTATATTTATCATTTTATGCGCCAGTTCCGCCGCGTCTTTATGCAATTTCATAAACGCGCCGTTTCCCGTTTTAATATCTAAAACCAGCGTTTGCGCGCCTTCAGCGATTTTTTTCGACATAATGCTTGCGCATATTAAAGGTATGGATTCGACCGTAGCTGTCGCGTCGCGCAGCGCGTACATTTTTTTATCCGCCGGCGCTATTTCCCGCGTCTGTCCTATAAGCGCAATATTTGCATATTCCAGAAATCCAAAAAACTCTTTCTTATCTACATTTACCCTAAAACCCGGTATAGATTCAAGTTTGTCCAATGTTCCGCCCGTATGTCCCAGACCTCTTCCTGACATCATAGGAACGCATATACCCGCGCTTGCGACAACCGGAGCAACAATAAGAGAAGTTCCGTCGCCAACGCCTCCGGTGGAATGTTTATCCGCAGTCGGCATTTCCAAAAACGATAAATCCGTTATATCGCCGGATTTTGCCATTGCGTCCGTCAGATAAAAAATCTCATCGTCGGTCATCGAAGCAAAAAAAACGGACATTAAAAAAGCCGACATCTGATAGTCGGCAATTTCCCCGTTGTTATAATTGAAAACCATAAACTCTATTTCTGCTTTTGACAGAATTTCACGGTTTCTTTTTTTATATATGATATCGTATGCTCTCACTTAACTTTCTCCAGAACCTCTTTTATTATTTTGGCAAGTTTTGCAGCAGTTCTTTTTCCCTCAGCCAAAACGTTTTCGTGTTTTACGCAATCATGCCGCATTCCCGCAGCCATGTTTGAAACGTAAACGAGTCCCAGAATTTTCATATTCATCTGCGCCGCCGCTTGCGCCTCATAAACTACGGACATTCCCACAACGTCCGCGCCGAGCTTTCCATAAGCTTTCACTGCGGCGGGCGTTTCATACGCCGGCCCGGAAACTCCGAAATATACGCCTTCGTGAGCTTTAACCGCATATTTTTTTGCAGCCTTTAATGCTTCTTTCCTCAAAAGAGCGTCGTACACGAGGCTCATATTGGGGAAACGTTCTCCGAAAACCGAAAAATGTTCCCCTCTTAAAGGATCAGTTCCGGTAAAATTTATATGATCGCTTAAAACTACCGCATCTCCGGCGCGATATTTTTTGTTTACGGCGCCGACGGCAGCCGTAAGTATGAGCGTTTGTACGCCCAGCATTTTTATTACTCTTACCGGATATATTATGTCCTGCGGAGAATGCCCTTCATAAAAATGAAACCGTCCGTTAAAAATTAAAAAATCCGTTTTTGCCGAGCGGCACAAATGCAGCTGCCCATCGTGTCCTTTGACGGTGGTTTTTACGAAATAAGGAATTGCACAATAATCTATCGTTTTTAATACTGTAAAAGAATCTTTGAGAAAACCCAGCCCGGAACCGGCTATGACGGCTGCCGAAGGTTTAAAATCAGGGTAAGACATAATCGCTTTTTTTGTTTTTTGTATTTTGCTAAAAATGTCGGTCATAACAGTTTTCCTTTGCGCCGCGTTTAAAATAAAGAATCTTTAAAACTTACGCCGTTTTTTTGCGGAGGAAGATTAAAAATATCCGCTACTGTCCGGGCAATGTCCGCCAAAGTTTGCCTCACGCCGAGATTTACGTTCTTTTTCAATTTTTTTCCGTATACCAAAAGCGGAACGTACTCTCTGGTATGGTCGGTATGTTTCTCAAAAGACGGGTCGCAGCCGTGATCCGCCGTTATTATAAGAATATCGTCATCGTCAAGCATTACCGTAAGTTTCATAAGAAAATCGTCAAATTCTCTTAGCGCTTTTGCATAAGAATTTATGTCTCTGCGATGACCCCAGAGCATGTCGAAATCTACAAGATTCGTAAAAATAAGAGCTTTTTTACCCGAGCCTGCGCCGTTTTTTATTTCTTCTGCGGTAATTTCCATACCGTTTGCATTGCCTTTTGTATGAACGGCTTTTGTAATTCCTTTTGCATTAAAAATATCTTCTATTTTTCCTATGGCTATAACCTCTCCGCCCGCATTTTTAATTTCGTCAAGCATTGTGGTTTCGGGCGGCGTAAGCGAATAATCTTTCCTGTTTGCCGTCCGCTCATAATTTCCGGAAGTTCCCGTAAAAGGCCTTGCAATAACTCTTCCGACGGCATGTTTTCCGGAAAGCATTTCTCTTGCGGTTTTACATATTTTGTAAAGTTTATCCAATCCGAAAAACTGTTCGTGCGCGGCAATTTGAAATACGGAATCTGCCGAAGTGTAAACTATCGGACGTCCGCTTGCACAGTGCTGGTCGCCCAAACGTTTGATTATTTCGGTTCCGCTTGCCGCACAATTGCCAATAATTTTTGTTCCTATAAGGTTTTCAAAATTTTCTATTAAATCTTTCGGAAAACCGTCCGGATAAGTCGGAAAAGGTTTATCCAAAATTATCCCCGCAAGTTCCCAGTGTCCTGCCGTAGTATCTTTTGCCGGAGATTTTGTAGCCATTTTTCCGTAACAGCCCGTAATCTCACAATCCGGTAAATTCGTTTTTCTTTCAAGAATTTTATAAAGTCCCAATTTTTCAAGATTAGGGAGACTAAAACCGTTTTCCGCTTTATCGAGAATATGTCCGATCGTGTTTGAGCCTTCATCGCCGTATACGGCGGCGTCGGGCAATGCTCCAACTCCCGCGCTGTCTAAAACAATCAGTATTATTCTTTTTATGGACATTATTTATTTTCTCTTTAAAACTTTTTCAACCGCTTGCGCGATATTTACGTCTTTTAAACCGAATTTTTTAATTAAATCAGCCGCTTCTCCGGATTCGCCGAAAGTGTCGTTTACGCCGACAAATTCCATAGGCACAGGGCTGTTTCTTACAACGACTTCCGCAACCGCCGAACCAAAACCCGCAAAAATTTGATGTTCTTCGGCGGTAACTATCGCGCCGCACTCTTTTGCCGCGTCTATGATCGCTTTTTCGTCAATAGGTTTTATCGTATGAATATCTATGACCATTGTTTTGATACCTTTCTTTTCCAAAATTTCCGCCGCCGCCAAACTTTCGTAAACCATTGTGCCGCATGCAAGAATCGCCGCGTCTTTTCCGTCGCGCAGAATGTTTGCCTTGCCTATTTCGAAAGGCGTTTCCGGTTTTGTAATAATAGGAACGTTTTCTCTTCCGTATCTTATATAGACGGGGCCTGCAAAATATGCCGCCGCCATTGTCGCTTTTCTTGTTTCAATTAAATCGCACGGAACTATTACGGTCATTTTCGGAAGGCATCTCATTATCGCGATTTCTTCTAAAGCCTGATGTGTCGCGCCGTCTGGGCCTACCATAAGCCCCGAATGAGAACCGCCTATTTTTACATTCAAATTGGAATAACAGACGGTAGTTCTTATTTGTTCCCACGGCCTTCCCGAAGCAAAAACGCCGTAAGTTGCGGCAAAAGGTATAAATCCGGCGACGGCAAGCCCTGCGGCCATGCCTATTAAATTCGTTTCGGCTATCCCCACGTTTATGAATCTGTCCGGAAATTTTTCTTGAAAACCGTTTATCGCTACAGAAGAAACGGTGTCCGCGCCCAAAACGAATATTTTCGGGTCTTTTTCTCCGAGTTCAACCAAAGCTTCGCCAAAACCGAACCTTGTCGCTTTTTTTCCAAAAACTTCAACCATGTCAATCTCCTGAACTTATATATGAGTTTCTCTAAAAACCTTAAAAAAGTTTACCATCAATCAACTGAATTTACATTAAACATGGATGCCCGATTACAACCTTCGGGCATGACGACAAAGATGGTTTAGTTCTTTTGTCAATTCCCGATTACAAATTTCGGGCATGACGATAAAGATAATTTAGCTCTTTTGTCATTCCCGAAGGTTTTTATCGGGAATCCATTTTGCTGTTGTCGTAATACTCTGTATCCTGCCCCGTGAGGTCGTAACACGTGGTGCAGTTGTCGTCATATTATGCCGCCAGCAAAGGCCAGACCCTGAAACGAGTTCAGGGTGACAAATAGGCGCGTTGTCGTCATGCTGAATTTATTTCAGCATCTGTCGTTTGTTGCTGCCGTTATAATACAAAGACCAATTTATTTATCCGAGAGTTGCGTTTATTTCCGCAAGCGCTTTTTCCGCCAGTTCTTTTGAAGGCGTTTTACCGTGCCATTCGGCAAGATTTTCCATAAAAGACACGCCTTTTCCTTTTACGGTTTTTGCAATTATAGCCGTAGGCTTGTTCGTTTCGGATTTAGCCGCAGCATAGGCCGCGTTTATCGCGTCTAAGTCGTGACCGTCAATTTCTATGGTATTCCAGCCGAAAGCTTTGTACTTTTGCGCAAGAGGCTGTATATTCATCACTTTTTTCGTTTCGCCGTCAATCTGTAAAGCGTTATCGTCGACTATTGCGCACAAGTTGTTTAAATTTAAGTGAGGCGCGGCCATAGCGGCCTCCCATATGCTTCCTTCCTGCTGTTCACCGTCGCCCATTAAGACGTAAACTCTGTTCGCTTTTTTTGCCTGTTTGAGACCCGCCGCTATCCCGGCGCCTATCGAAAGCCCGTATCCGAGCGACCCCGTAGAAATTTCTATTCCCGGAAGCTCTTTATCTTTCGCGGGATGTCCCTGAAGCCTGCTGCCGGCCTGCCTTAACGTGCATAGTTCGTCGCCGCTTATACACTCCGTCTGGGCAAGAACCGCGTACAAAACCGGACATACGTGGCCTTTTGAGAGAACAAAATAATCTCTGTCGGGATCATCGGCATTGTTCGGGTTAAATTTCATATGGTTAAAATACAAAGCAACCAGAAGTTCTACCGAAGATAAACTTCCGCCGGGGTGTCCCGAACCGGCAAGCCCGAGCATTTTAATAATATCTTTGCGCACGGCTGCCGATATTATTTTTAAATCTGATGTCTGCATTTACTGCTCTCCTTTTTTATAACGGAATATTGAATCTATTTTACCTGACATGTCGAAAGCTTGTCATATAAATTTGCGTTTTCAATAATGATTGCCGCTTGATTTGCAATCATAATTATCAAATTTTTATCTTCTTCACTGTACGCGTCCGGCTCATGTTTGCCTACTCTTAAAACGCCTATGACCTCATTATCGACTTTCAGCGGAACTATAATTATGGATTTTATGCCCCACTGCTGCGCGCTTTGGCTTTTTATTGACGGATCAACCGTAGCGTCGGCGCTCAAATACGGCGTTCCTTCCCTGAAAGTCTTTGCCGATAAGGAATTGACGTCGTTTTTGTCTATCCTGAGCATAACTTTCTCCTGCCCGCCCGTAAAATACGCGCCGGGCTGAGTTGCAAGCTGTCCTGTATTTTTATCGTAAAGCAAGACCGCGCACAGATCCGCGTTAAAAGCGTCTTTTGTCACTTCTATTATTTTGGCAAGAGTTTTTTCGACGTTAGGAGCGCTTGCTATCGCAGAAGAAATACCCTGTAAAAATGTCAGATTATTTACTTTTTTTTCAAGCTCGGAGTATAGCTTGACTTTTTCTATGACTCCGGACAACAGCACCGCTATATGCTCTACGATTTTAACGTCATTGTCCGAAATTTCCGATCCGAGTTTGTTTACCGGAACGATCAAACCTATGACTTTCCCGTTTTGTTCGACAGGAACAAAAACAGCCGAAGACATCGGAAAAATTTTTAAAAATTCCGGACAGCCCTGTTTTAAGTCTATGAGACTGTTAAAAATTACCGGCGTCTTTTTTTCTTCGAGGCTTTTAATAAGATCAATTTTAGAACAAACGGCATATTTTGCAAGGTTTTCGGCTTTTATTCCAAAAGAACCTTCCAAAAATTCAAATACTCCGGTTTTTTCATTTTTGACGAGTACGGCGCTGGTTTCCATGCCGGTAAGTTCCATGATCTTGTCAACTATTATCTTAGTTATTTCATTCAAATTAAATTTTGCGGACGCAAAGGCCGATATGTCGTAAAGAGCTTTTATGTCCCTTACTTTCCTTATAAGTCTGGCATTTGTCTGTATAAGTTCGTTTGAAGTCGTGATTACTTCGGTCTCAAGCCGTCTGTTTGCTTCCTGAACTTTATCGTAAAGCCTTACGTTTCTTAAAGCTATGGATAAGTATTTTCCGACGATTGAAATCGTATCGGTAATATCCGTATCGAAAATATCGCAGTTTTTACCGCTGACATTTAGAACGCCGAGACAAAAGTTGTTTTCGTCAGCCAATGGAATGTTTATCTGCGTTACGGCTCCCTCATTGATAAAATCTTTGACGAATTCTTCGTCGATTGATTTCAAATCTTTTACGGCAGTCATTTTGCCCATTATGAAAGCGTCGGCAATCGGATTGCCTTCTTCAACTTTTATGCTTTTTGAAAAACCTTGCGAATATCCGCGTTTTGCCGTTATTTTTAAAGAGCCGTCCTCGCCCGGCAGAATAACCGCGCACATAGCATTCGGAGATTTCTTTTGTATTATGCTCATTATCACGTTAAATATCTGATTCATGTCAACCTGCGACGTAAGCGCTTTTGAAACCGAAAAAAGCATTTGTACGGTAGTGTTAATATCAATAACTTTAGAGTTAAGCCTCTTGAGCGATTCTCCCATATCTTTCAAAATGCCGCTTTTATATTTCAATTTTATGTCTTGCGCGGTTCCGTTTGAAATATTATTTATTATTCTTTTTAAATCAGACATAGGCATAAAAAATCTTCTTACGATATATACGGATGCAAGAGTAAAAACCAAAATTATCGAAAGCAAAAGCGAAATTAAAACTATCAAAATATTTTTTTCGGTAAGAAACGAACTTGCGACAAGTTCAGGCGAAGGCCAGACTTTTATCCAGCCGACGATTTTTTCTCCCACTATAACCGGATAAACCGCGTTAAGCGCCCATAATATATTGTCTCTTTTTCTTAAACCTTCGGCATAATTTAGGCTTTTGTCTTCATTTAAAAATGCGTAAGTGATTATTTCTTTGCTCTGTTCCAAATCCGTAAAATAAAGCTTCATGCGGTCTTTTGAATCTTTGGAAGGAACCGCATTAGCCTGCGACAAACCGCTCTGGGTTTTTGCCACGACCGAAGTTAAAGATTTGTGCATCGTTCCCTGAAACCAATGGTATACGACAAAAATCCATATCGCAACCGCGGCGACAAGCATAACCATAGAAATTAACAAATATTTTGTTATAAATTTTTTCATTTATTTATCCGAAATCAATATTGAAGACGTCCCTATTCTTGAAGCGCCGGCTTTTATAAGTTCCAGCGCATGTTCCAAAGTTTTTATCCCGCCGGAAGCTTTTATTTTTACGTTTTCCGGCACGGACTTTTTTATCAGTGCAATGTCTTCGGTTTTTGCTCCGCCCGTACCGAAACCCGTTGACGTTTTTACAAAATCAGCCCCGCTTTCGGACACAAGCCCGCAGACTTTTACAATTTCTTCTTTGGTCAAATAACAAGTTTCGATAATAATTTTGAGAATACGTTCTCCGGCCGCCTTTCTAAGCTCTTTTAACTCTTTCAAAACATAGTCGCTTTTTCCTGATTTAAAAGCCGATACGTTTATGACGGCATCTATTTCGTCCGCTCCGTCGGATATGGCTTTTTCAGTTTCAAAAACTTTAGTTTCGGTTGAATTATATCCTAAAGGAAAACCGATAACGGTAGTTATTTTCACGCCGGAATTTTCAAGAAAACCTTTACACTCTTTCACCGCGTACGGCGGAACGCAGACCGAATAAAACTTATATTTTTCCGCGCCGGCGCAAAGATTTTTAAACATATCGAAAGTTGCGTCGGGTTTAAGCAATGTGTAATCGATATATTTTGATATATCCGTTACCAAGAGTATTTCACCGTGTACGTTACTACCGTCTCCGAGCTTGCGGCGACAGAAACTAAAAATTCCGCAGTTTTTGAATCTTTTTTTGTGAAATTGTTTGATTTTTGTATTATCTTCCAATTTGTCCATCTGTACATCGGCTCAACGATATTGACTTCAACCGGAGTATCTTTGCTGTTTTTGACTGTTATTTTAAAACTTTCTTCGGCAGATGAACCGGAGATTTTATAATTTGTCTGTACTCTTTCGCCGGTTATGTCAAAAGCGTTTCCGGTATAAATCGAAAGTTTTGCGTCTTTTGCCGTATGATCAATATTGTCTTCACCGATAAATTCCATTGAATCGCCGTCATATTTGCTGACTCTGACCCTGCCTTTAGGCAAAGGAATGCCTAAATTGTTTTCTTTTGAATTTTTGAAATCGAGATTTACGGTTACTTTTGTTCCGTTATTTGTTCCGTTATAGGTAAAAACTTTTTTTATGGGGACTTTTGAAGCGGTAATAAATTCTATTTGTTTTATTTCATTATTTTTAAGCGTTGATTTTCTTTGAAGTTCATATATATGATATTCAAAAAAAGATTTTTCCTGAAATGAAGGCGCGGCTACATCTGCGGATCGTTCTTTAAAATACCGGACTTCGTTTCTTGCCATTGCAACAGGCTGTGCAATGTTTACGTCTCCGGCGATAAGTTTAAGTTTGGCGTCGTTAAATTCCGCCCCGCTGTTATTGTTTACGGTTACCCAGCCGGTAATGTCCGCAACAGTATCTTTTTCGTTTGTTACTAAAACGTAGTCGGCATTCCAGCTCATACCGCTTGTTTGATAAGAGACTTCCATCTTTTGCGTTCCGGAAACTTCACTCTCGATAAGCCACACAAGCGTGGGTTTAAGCCTCAGCCCTTCCGGAAGTTTTGAAAGCGAAATTTCGCCCTGCGGATTGATTACTATTTTATCGGAAGATTGAACGACAAGCCCGCCCTGTACGGATAACAGTTTTCCTGTAAGTTTTGCCCTTTTGTCTTGGCCGGTTCTTTCTATCTCAATATCTTTGCCGATATACTTTGTAAATAGTTTATTCGTGTTTACTAAATCATAATCAAAATTTTGTTCTAAAACTTTTATTTTTGAAGTATTGTTCAAAAACTTAGGCAAAACGCTTGTAGCGTCTATTTGTGAAGCCACATTGTCAAATTCAAGCGTCTGAACACCTTTTTTAAGCGACACGTCCCTTGTTTCTTTTATAAGCGCGCGATTGCTGTTATATACGGTTACCGCAACGTCCGCATAAACCGGAGCCGTCAAGAAAACAACCGCCAAAATAAAAGCCGAAAACTTTTTCATTTTATGTCCCCTTTTATATCGTTAGCGTCTGTTATTTAACGAGGGTAAAGATCTCAGTATGCGCTTTACCGCGCCGTCAAGAGCAGAAGCCAAATCAAGGCCTTCATACGTGTACGAGTCCGACCAGACAATTTCTCCGGTTTGGCTGTCTTCCATATGCGCGTAAATTCCCACTGTCGCATTGCTAGCCATGATTTTATTAGGCTCGTTCAAACCTAAAGCCGGCCCCAAATCGTACATTGTGGAACCGCTTATTTCCGTAATATCGCTTGTGTAAATTACGGGATACGCGCCGCGACCAAAACCGTCGTCTTCGGGAAGTCTTATAAGATATTTTTTGTCAGGCGTGTAAGTCGTAACGCTGCCTCTGATGATAACGTCGGATTCCGCCTCGCGCCCGCCGGCTTTTACGTTATACCCTTTTGCTAAAAGCTGTCTGATAAAAGCGTTCTGCACTACGCTGCCCGAGTTTGAATAATCCGTATTTGAAGTAAATCTGCCGACTCTTACGCTTCTTATGGAAGCAAAATCATAGTCCGGCTTTATTACGGCTTGGGGGGAAGCGCACGCCGACATAATAAGAAAAAAGACAGCGGGTAAAAATATTTTGTTTATCATTTTATTTATTTTCCGGCCGTCTCAATATTTTTCATATTTATCTCAAAAGGCAAACAAATTACGCTTTGCATTGCGCTTTTTCAATTTCTTTTATTTTTATTATTCTTTTTTCATGACGCGCTTCAAAAGACGTTTCAAGCCATATTTTTATTCTGCGGCATAGTTCGCTTACGGTAGCTTTTCTCGAGCCTAAGCACAAAATATCCGCACGATTGTGCTGCGCCGCCAATACCGCAGTATCCTCGTCCCAGCAGGGAGCCGCAATTATTCCTTTAACTTTATTTGCGGCAATGCACATACCTATTCCCGTTCCGCAGATAAGAACGCCTTTTTCCGCTTTCCCGTGAAGAACAGCATCGGCTACTTTTACGGCATAATCAGGGTAATCGCAGTTTCCGTTGCCTTCATAGCCGAAATCTTCTATTTCATATCCTATGCTTATCAGATATTCTTTAACAGTATTTCTTACTTCCGCCGCCGCATGATCATTTCCAAACGCCACTTTTTTTATTGTTTTCATTTTATTATTTCCGCTTTATCGCCGTTTTTTACCAATGCCGCATTGGCCTCGTCTATATCCAAATGACATTCTATTTCGACGTTTTTTTCATCGACTCTTACGATTATATTTTCAAAAGATAATGCCCTTTCTCCTAAAATT
>JAISDI010000211.1 GCA_031264895.1 Endomicrobium sp.
GCCTGGTTCTTTCGACAAAAATACTACTCTGTTGGGGCAAATAGCAGTCGAATATCCGCAGGCATGGGGCAATGCGCTTAACAAAAGCAAAGCCGAGATCAAAGCGTTGCTTGAGTTTCACGGAGAAGGAAGCGCGTATGCGCAAGATTTGAATGCAATGCTTAAATTTATTGATAATGTGAAAAATATACAAAAAGGAAGCGTTCCGGAAATGCCTTCGTTTAATGACGACAGATTCCAAAAAGTTTTCTATTCTCACGTTTTGAAACATATTGAAGACATGGTAAGCGAAGTAAGAGCTTCCGATTCCGAAGTTCTCAGAAGTATGCACGAGCAGATAAAAGACTGGCATCATTATCATGCAAGAAATTCTTTTGACGATAATTATGAAGACGCGCTGAATTTTGTCGAATCGAATTTTGAATCGATACACGAAGGCTACAATTTTTATTCCGAGCTTTTAGAAAAGATTTCAAACAATGCCGATAAAGCCCAAGCTATAAGAGATTTACTCAATAAGAAAGATCCTTTTGCGGAAGAACTTTTATTTGCCGGATTTAATAGTGACAATTCCAATGATATTTTGGAAAAGCTTAAAAACGTTTCTTATTTTACGGCGAACTATCAGAAATATAAAACCAAAATGTCCGAGAAAGCCAATTTTGTAATGCAGGAAGGCCAAGTGCGCAACAAATTGACGCTTGACGAAAACGGCAAAGTAACGAGTGTTGTTTTTAATCCAAAGGCAAAGAAATCAGTAAATCCTGTAGATGTCATGCAGGCAATGCTTGGTAAAAGTACTGTAGATCCTAATGATAATAAGTTAATAGAATCTCTCAGGCAAGCCATAGAAGTAAAACCCGGAGCTGAATCTGTTCAGCAGTATGCGCGCAGAGTGGTTGACTGGAGAGAAAAAAATGCAGTTGCTTTAACGGAGTTTATGAGAAAACATGATGTTTACGGAAAAGAAGAAGGAAGAATGTCTTTCGCATGGGATGAACAGGCAGACTCGTTTTTCAGGGCGATGTTCATAATAGACGAAGCTGCCAAATATGACGTTGAATTGAGTTGGGCAGTCGAAGCCGATCAGCTTTTACCCGGAGGAAAAAATTCGACTATGGCATACGATATACCGAATACTCTTGAAATTATGGATGCGCACGACGCGCTGGTGCCTCTTATGAGAGGGCAGGGAATGTATGACAGACAGTACGCTTCCGAATTTTTAATGAAGAAAAGAACCGGCGTTATAGTGTCTAACCCCACGATGCTTATTGCAGGCAACGATAGAGCTTTCCCGACTTCCCGCGCATACGGATACGCGCAGGATGTGTGGACAAATGCCACGCAGAGAGCTTTGTCCGGACTTCTTACGTTTTACGGAAAAGGGCAGACAATTCCGCAGATAATGGCTTCGCAGCTGCATCCGGGCGAAGATTCCATGCAGTTTATGGTATTGAGATTTTTCTATAATCGCGCGGCAGAAAATATAAGAAACATGATAGACAGCAGATTTGAAGGCCTCAGCGCTTTTGCACAAAGGGATAATCTCAACAATGATATTTCCTCAGTATTCACCAATTACAGAACGATGATTTGGCAAAGGCCGACTTTTTATTCCGGCGGAACTGAAGCCAGATACGTGTGGAATACAATGTTGTATGTTACCGAAGGCATAGCCAGAACTGTAAATTTCGGAGATTCAAGGCTCGGATATGACGTAAAAGTCGCAAATACGTTTCTCTGGATGCACTATCTTAATACTCCTTTAGTGTTATTAATGATCGCGGGTTTGCCTGCGCTGATATTTTTCTCAAGTTTTTCGCATTTGCTTCCTTTGCTTGCTTCAGTAAGTTTGACGTATTTCTTTATGCAGTCGATAAATTTCGGAGGAATGGTGCTTAACGCAAGCACGGGAGACGGTTTGACAGCTATGTTTAAAACCATCGGATATGTAGTTAAGAATCTGGCTTATTTTAACAGCATGTTCGGCGGATTGATGTTGGCGTTTAAAAGAGGGCTGGCTCAGATATTTAATTTTTTTAAGACTATCAAAACAACATATTTTTCCGGAAGCAAAGTTGTCGACATGACGAAAGATTACGAATATCAGACGACTTTCGGCGTAATAGCCGTATTGGGTACGGGTCTGTTTACGTTTCTTTTTATAACTTTTGGTATTGTTAATCCTACAGCGGCCGTTATCATTTTACTTCCTTATATTGCGGCGGCTGTTGCAAACGTTACCGGAATTCACGTTTACAGAGCGTATATAGATAAAGGCACAGCAAAAGGCGTTCGCGTAGCAAAGTTTTGGGTCAAAGTTTTTGTAGCGCTTTTTCTTTCTGCGCCGATTTTAGTTGCATTTTTGGCAGATACGCTTATTTTCATGTCCACAAACAAATCTTATTTTAGCACGTTTTTAAAATGGATATTCAACAGAAACGAGTACGGAGATTTCAAAGGCAACCTTGCTCAGCAGTTAAATCTCGAGACAATAAAAAGCAGAATGTTGAATCCCACGCATCCGCTTCAAGAAGAAATAAATTCCCAAATCTTTACTGAATTAAACAAGAACCATGGAAAGCTTATGGCGGATATGAAAATAGCTGGAACCATACCTGTTAAAGAATTTGCAGATAAATTGCAGGACGTTATAGACGGAAAGGTTAAGGGAGTCAACGCGCGCAAGCTGGCAAAGGCGATAAACGGCATTTTGGCCGGCCTCTATAAAGATGATTCTATGAATGATATAATCAAAGACTATGTCAAAAATAATAAAGGTAAATTCATTCTTGTATCTGAAAAATTATTGGGAGAAGCAAGCAGTAATGGTCTGACAAATCTGAGCAATTGGCAAAAAAAGGTTATTATGGGAAACATAATAAGAACTTTGTACGGCATTGATATTGAAAGCGACTTTTCTTACACTTTTAATATCGGATATTCAAATATAATGAAAGCTGTCTTACGGTTTAAACTCAGAAAGTTGAAAAGTACTAAATATTATATGGAGAATTA
>JAISDI010000285.1 GCA_031264895.1 Endomicrobium sp.
CTCAATTTGCTCAAGAGCCATCAAAAGTTCGCCCTTTTCTGCCATTTCATCCTCCGTTTAGATATCTGCTTCCAAATTTGCTTTCTTTATATCCGAAAAATCAATCTCGACTTCTCCGCTTGTAACGTCATTGATTTTTATTTTTCCGTCTTTATGCCAAACCAGCTCTCCGAGAAAATTCTTTTGATTATTGACGGACGTAAAAGTCTTCACTCTTATTTTCTCGCCGATAAATCTCTCAAAATCTTTTTTCTTTTTTAAAGTTCTGTTTATTCCCGGAGAAGAAACCTCCAGAACGTAAGAATCGGAAAGAATGCCGCCTGCATCCAAAACCTCGCCAAAAACGTAACTCATTTTTTCACAATCATCCATGCTCACGCCGCCGTCTTTATCTATAAAAACGCGGACTACCCAATTGCCGTTTTCTTTTACATATTCTAAGTCGGTAATTTCAATATTCTCACAATCCGCCGCAGGAGTTAAAAGTTCTTCAAGCGCTTTAGTTTTATTTATCATGCTTAATCTAAATCCCGTATCAAAAATAAAAGGCGGCCTTTAGCCGCCTTAACGAAAAACATTATACAAATTAATGTAAAAATATACAAATTTTATTTATTATTATTTTTATATTTTTTGCCATTATTTAGCGACTGCCGCAAGATAAGCATTTTTTACTATGGCGTGTTCACAAAGTCTATTGCAATAAATATAATTCTTCCGTTTCGTCAAGATGTTTTGACTAAGAAGCGTTATATATTTACAAAAAAAATCCGCCGTGTTTTTATTGCGGCGGATTTTTTTGTTTTATGGTTTAATTACATTTTTTGGTCGATGTATATTCCGGGTCCCATTGTTGAGGAGATTGCTATGCTTTTTATGTATTGGCCTTTTGAACTTGAGGGTTTGGATTTTGAAACGGCTTCGAACAATGTTTTAATATTGTCGGCAAGCTTTTCTTTATCAAAAGAAACTTTGCCTACGGGACAGTGAATTATTCCGTATGAATCGTTTTTATATTCCACTCTGCCTTTTTTGAGTTCTTTTACAGTTGTGCCGATTTCAAAAGTTACAGTTCCTGCTTTTGGGTTAGGCATGAGACCTTTGGGGCCTAAAATCTTTGCCACTTTACTTAAATCTTTCATAATGTCCGGCGTTGCGACCAAAATGTCGAAATCCAGACTTCCTTTTGATATATCTTCTATTAAATCGTCGCTGCCTATCAAATCAGCGCCTGCATCTTGGGCTTCTTTTTGTTTTTCGCCTTTTGTTATAACCGCAACTTTCCTCGTTTTTCCGATTCCATGAGGAAGAGTTACCGTTCCTCTTACGATCTGATCGCTTTGCTTAGGATCTATCCCGAGCCTGATATGCAGTTCTACTGTTTCGTCAAATTTGGCTTTTGCCGCTTGTTTTACCAAATCCGTCGCTTCAGTCAAAGTATACACTTTGCCTTTCTCTACTAATTTTGACGTTTCGTCAAGTTTTTTTCCCATTGTTTCCTCCCGTGGTTATACGCAAATTCATTTGCTCCCACAATTTCTTTTTATTTTACTATTTCAATTCCCATGCTTCTTGCCGTGCCTTCAACCATAAGTTTAGCGGCGGTTATGTCGCCGTTGGCGTTTAAATCCGGCATTTTTTGTTTTGCTATTTCTTCAACTTGAGCTGCGGTAATTTTGCCGACTTTATTTCTGTTTGGAACTCCCGAAGCTTTTGCCACGCCTGCCGCTTTTTTGACGAGAGCGGATACCGGAGGCATTTTTGTGATAAACGTAAAAGACCTGTCTTCAAAAACGGTTATAACGACAGGTATCGTCATGCCTTGTTCCATTTTTTTTGTTCTTTCGTTAAACTGTTTGCAGAAATCCATTATATTTACGCCCTGCTGACCTAATGCGGGGCCTACCGGCGGCGCAGGATTTGCAGAACCTGCCGGAATTTGAAGTTTGATCATTGCTTTTACTTTTTTTGGCGCCATTTTACTTGCTCCTGTACAAAACTAATTTTTATATTTTTTCTACCTGCAGAAAATCCAGCTCAACCGGAGTAGGCCTTCCGAAAATCGTTACCATAACTTTCAATTTACCTTTTTCCTGATTGGCCTCTTCGACAATACCTATGAAATGTTTAAAAGGACCTTCAATAATACGCACATTTTCTTCTTTTTCAAATGAAACGGCCGGTCTCGGTTTAGAAGCGCTGGGGTTGACGATAATGTTCAGAAGGTCGGCAACTTCGTTTTGCGCCATCGGAACAGGTTTTACGCCGCCCAGAAAACCGGTAACTCCGGCAGTATTTCTGATAAGCCAGTACGTGTTATTGTTTACGGTCATTTCTACAAAAACATAACCCGGATAGTATTTTCTTTTTTTTATCGTTTTTTTGTTTTGCTTTACTTCGACCACATCTTCCGTCGGGACAAGAATCTGAGAAATAATGTCCTGCATGCTTAAATTGGCAACCGACATTTCTAAACTCTTTTTTACTTTGTCTTCATGCCCGGAATATGTATGTACGACATACCATTGGTTAGCCATTTTTTACCTCAAACTTATAGTATAACTCCTAAAATTCTGCCAAGTATTATATCGACAAAACTTACAAAAATAGACATTATGATGACAAACACTACCACTACAAACGTAGTTCCCGCGACTTCTTTTTTACCGAGCCACGTAACTTTTGTAAGCTCGTAATAGGCTTCCCTGAAAAACTGTATGGCATTTTTTATCAAATTCATATTACACCTTCAAAAATATTATTGAAGCGGGGGCAGAAGGATTTGAACCTCCAAAGCTGGTTTTGGAGACCAGCAGTTTACCGTTAGCTTATGCCCCCAAACTTCTATTTATCCAGACCCGCTTCGATTCCTTTTTATGCTCAATCCGGCAGTCTTCATAATGCTTATTTGGCATTTTATGAAGACCATACGTCATTTCAAAAGATCATTTCGTTTCTTTGTGATCCGTGCGTTTGCCGCAGTTTTTGCAAAACTTTTTTAAAGCAAGTTTTCCTTCCTGTTTCTTGCCTCTGTCAAAATAATAATTTCTGTTTTTACATACGCTGCACGCCATGGTTATAATAAATCTTTCAGCCATCTTAATTAATTCTCCAGTTCTTTACTTTATACTTCTATTATATATGTAGACTATTTTACGATTTCAGTAACGACGCCCGAACCTACCGTTCTTCCGCCTTCTCTTATCGCAAACCTTAACTGCGGATCCATTGCTACCGGCATTATCAACTCTATCTCCATCGTCACATTATCTCCGGGCATCACCATCTCCACTCCTTCCGGCAAATGCGCTATTCCCGTAACGTCCGTCGTCCTGAAATAAAACTGCGGCCTGTATCCGTTAAAAAACGGCGTGTGTCTTCCGCCTTCTTCTTTCGTCAATATGTACACCTGTCCTTTAAACTTCTTATGCGGCGTTATTGACCCCGGTACCGCTATCACCTGCCCTCTTTCCACCTGATTCTTTTCTATTCCTCTCAGCAGCATTCCTATATTGTCTCCCGCCTGCGCTTCATCCAACAGTTTTCTAAACATTTCTATTCCTGTCACAACAGACTTTCTTGTATCTGTTATTCCTATTATCTCTACATTGTCTCCGACTTTCACTTTCCCTTTCTCTACTCTGCCCGTCGCCACCGTTCCTCTTCCCGTTATCGAAAATACGTCTTCCACGCTCATCAAAAACGGTTTATCTATATCTCTTGCAGGCAGCGGTATCGTCTCGTCTACTGCATTCATCAGCTCCATTATAGAGTCTGTCCCTTCTTTCACTCCCTGCAATGCCTGTAATGCGCTTCCTCTTATTACCGGCGTTTTATCTCCAGGAAAATTATATTTCG
>JAISDI010000024.1 GCA_031264895.1 Endomicrobium sp.
CTTCTTCCCATCTGTATCGTTTTTCACTCTCTATTCCTCTCTTCGTTCGGATTAAACGACCCTCTCATAGCTAAAGCTTTTTTATCCCACCAGCTCCGCTGGTGGTTCAGAACTACCAAATGGATACCGTGTCAAGCACGGTATGACAGCCCTGCGCCTTTGTCATTGTGGAGAATCCATGTTAAGTGGGTTGATGACAGAATTTTATAAGTCCGGAATTGACGACACAACACTGTCTGTCACCCTGAACTCGTTTCAGGGTCTGTTGTCGTCGTTCTAACATGCTGTCCTCAAGGACTTTCGCCGTTCGTAATTGCCTGAATCTGTTACAGGCAGTCCATATTAAATACAAATCAGTGAGTTGATGACGGCATGAGCGGCAGAAAATTCAAGTGGGTCGATGACGAACTTTTAATTTTAACTTTTTTAGAGTTTTTAGAAACATACAATTATTTTTCAATAAGAGCTTTTTTATTTTCTTTTTTTGTTAAAAGCTGCGATGAGATTTTTTGTTGAATCGTCATGGTTATTTTCGGCTTTTCCCATAAGTTCCGGAAGTATTACGTTTGCAAGAACTTTTCCGAGTTCTACGCCCCACTGGTCAAAGCTGTTAACTCTCCAGATTATGCCCTGCGTAAATATTTTGTGTTCGTACATTGCTATCAAAGCGCCGAGCGTTTTTGGGGTAAGCTCATTTATCAAAATGCTGTTGGTGGGACGGTTGCCTTCAAAAACTTTATGGGGCGTCAGCATTTCTATATCTTCTTTAGAAATTCCGCTTTTTGTCAGATTTTCGATAACTTCTTCTTTTGTCAGCCCAAATGCCAGAGCTTGCGTCTGGGCAAAATAGTTTGCCATAAGTTTTTCGTGATGATCGCCTACTCTTTCGGGAGGATTTATAAAACCTATGAAATCGCACGGAATGAATTTTGTGCCTTGATGTATAAGCTGGTAGAAAGAATGCTGTCCGTTCGTTCCGGGTTCACCCCAAATTATCGGGCCTGTTTCATAATCTACCCTGCTGCCTTCAAAATTTATAGTTTTACCGTTACTTTCCATATCTCCCTGCTGCAAATAGGCCGTAAATCTGTGAAGATACTGACTGTAAGGAAGAACCGCATGGCTTGATGCGCCGAAAAAATTGTTATACCAGATCCCGAGCAATGCCATTATAACGGGAACATTTTTTTCGTATGGCGTTTCAAGGAAATGTTTGTCCATATAATAAGCGCCTTCCAAAAGTTCCGTAAACTTATCAAAACCTATGAAACACGCTATGGGAAGCCCTATTGCAGACCACAAAGAATATCTGCCGCCGACAAAATCCCAAAATTCAAACATATTGTTTTCGTCAATGCCGAACTCTTTGACTTTTTTTGTATTTGTCGACAAAGCCGCAAAATGATTTGCCACCGCGTCCGTTCCGAGCTTTGCGACAAGCCATTGTCTTGCGCTGAGCGCGTTTGTAATCGTTTCAAGAGTAGTAAAAGTTTTTGACGCAACTATAAAAAACGTCGTTTCCGGATTTAATTTTTTCAAAGTTTCGGAAATGTCCGCTCCGTCTATATTCGAAACAAAATGAACGTTAAGCTTATCTCCCAAAAATTTCAAAGCTTCACATACCATTTTAGGCCCTAAATCCGAGCCGCCTATACCTATATTAACTATGTCCGTAATTCTTTTACCCGTAGCGCCGAGCCGTTTTCCTTTGCGTATGTCTTCGCTGAAGACTTTCATTTTTTCAAGTACGGCGTTTATTTCAGGCATCACGTTCTTACCGTCAACATAAACGGGCTTACTGCTTCTATTCCTTAAAGCCGTATGCAAAACCGCGCGCTTTTCGGTATAGTTGATTTTTTCTCCGGAAAACATTTTAACGGCATATTCTTTAACTCCGGCAGCTTTTGCAAGCTCGATAAGCAGATCAAAAGTATCTTTATTTATAATATTTTTTGAATAATCAAAAACTAATCCGAGATTGTCGTCTTTAACGCAAAATTCGTCAAACCTGCCAGATTGTTTAAATAAATCTCTGATATTTAAATTTTTGTTTTGCGCGCGATGCGCTTCAAGGTTTTTCCACTGTTGTGCTTTTGTAAGTTCAAATCCGCTCATTATGTTTGTTTACTCCTATTCTTCCGACGTTTGCTTTGAAAAACTTATATTAAATTTATATCCGAGCGTAATGCCTATTTTCTGGTATGAAATACCTATATCATCATACTCCCCGTCGTAAATTGAAGCCATCACTTCGACTATAAATTTTTGATATTGCGTCCCAAGCCCTATTGCCGTGTAAACGCCGCCCTTCATATCCTCATCGCCTTGGGAAGACGCAATTACGCTGTAGCCGGCATTCACTTTTATATACGGACGAACTTTGTCCCATGCTCCTAAAGGATAGAACCTCAAAGACGCATAAACGGGCAAAAATGAAAAATCATTATCGTCGCTGTCATTGACGAAACCTCTCGGTACAAGATATTCCGCTCCGGCGCCCCAGCCGAAATAATTGCTTATTTCTCCTCTTGCCTCGACGCCTATGACAAAGCCGAGCTTTGTTTCTTGGTCAGGTTCTTTTTCGTTATTCATAGTGCTTGGTATGTCAAATCCGACTCTTGGAATTATCGTTAGCGCAAAAGATGACGACACGGCAAAAATCGTGCATAAAATAGACGCCAAAAGCTTTTTCATTTATCCTCCGTTTTCTTATAAATCGCATGATTTTATTGTATAAATTGATTTTGATATTATATATTTAAAATAGTTTTTTGTCTATTTGCGCCGAAATATTGCCTTTTTGTTAAATAAGTGATAAAAATAATGGCATGATTATTGAAAGCGCGCAAAATAAAACATTTAAAGAAGCTATGCTTCTTAAAGAAAAAAAATACAGACAGCAAAGCGGACTGTTTCTTGTCGAAGGCCAAAAACAGACGCAAGAATTAGGAAAAGACCACAATATCAACTGTTTTTTCATATCGAAAACCTTTTCGCAAAAACGACAATTTGAAACGGATATCAAATTATTTGTAATTGCCGATCCTCTTTTTAAAAAATTGTCATCTACGCAAACGCCGCAAGGCATAATAGCGGTTGTCGAAAAAAAATCTTATGACTGCGAAAAAATCCTTAAACAAAACGGTTTTTTTGTAATTCTGGAACAAATTCAAGATCCCGGCAATCTCGGAACAATAATACGCTCAGCGGACGCTTTCGGAGCTAAAGGCGTTTTTGTCTCAAAAGGAAGCGTCGATATTTATTGCGACAAAACGATACGTTCTACAATGGGATCATTTTTTCATATTCCGGTAATAGACGAAATTGACTGTATAGACATTATGAAGTTAATGAAAAAGGAAAAAATCAAAACCTTCGCGGCATCTTTAGACGCAAAAACCGCTTTAAACGACATAATCTTTCCGGAAAAAAGCGCCGTCATAATCGGAAACGAATCAAACGGTTTAAGTTTTGAAACTCAAAAAAATGCGGATGAACTCGTTAAAATTGAAATGCAGGGAAGCGCCGAATCTTTAAATGCCGCCTCAGCGGCGGCAATAATAATGTATAAAATTGCACTAAAATAAATTGTTAAATGTAACATTTTTATTAAAAGTGAGTCTAATAAAATGAGAGTTTGCAAATGTTAGATGATTTACAGTTGATAAAATTTGCCAAAGCAGGCAAATTAGAAGCTTTTGAAGCGTTGATAATAAAATATAAAAATAAAGTTTATAGTATAGCTTTTTCATTTACAGCGAACCATTCTGAAAGCGACGACATTGCGCAGAACGTTTTTTTTAAGGTTTATTTAAACTTAAACTCTTTTGAAGAAAAATCGGCCTTTTCAACATGGCTTTACAGAATAACCGTAAACGAATGCTACAACGGTCTCAAAAAAAGAAAAAATAATATTTTATCTCTGGACTTTGAAATTAATGACGGCGAAACTTCTTCTGTAAAGAGTATGATTGAAGATAAAAACGGCAATATTGAAGATTCTATGCTGTCGCAAGAAATACAGTTGCAAGTCAGAAAAGCCGTTTTGAAACTTCCGGATAAGTACAGAATGATAATAACTCTGAGAGACATTGAAGAACTTTCGTATGAAGAAATTGCCCAAGTAATGAAAATATCGAATGATAAAGTAAAAGTATGGCTGTTCAGAGCCAGAAGCAAATTAAAAAATATTTTGAACATATAAGGCGGCAGATATGAACTGCAAAAAATTTAAGATCAACATGAACGCAAACTTGGATAATTCCCTTTGTCAGCATGAAAAAGAGCTGCTGGAAAAACATTTAAACCACTGCGCAATATGTGCAAAAGAATATGCCGCGCTTAAAAATACAAAAATGCTGTTATCGGCTTTAAATAAAGAGCAGCCGAAGGCGGATTTTGAAAAAAAGATAATTGACAAAATAAAAAGCAAAAGCTTTTCGCAAAACCCGCTGGAATCTTTTATTGCAGCCGCAAGAACTTCTTTAATTGCGTCGGTTTTGATTTTTGGAGTGATAGCGACATTTAATTTTTTCATGCTGTCAACGTATGAATGTTCTGCGGACAATGTTGAAGCGATCAACAATTATGTTTTAAATGAAAACGATTTTGCAAAACATAACAAAATTTCATACGCTAAAATTATAGAAGCTTTACTGAAATAGGAGACCAAATGACCGTTTCGCTTAAAACAAAAGCCGTTCTTATCTGTCTGCTGATCTTTATTGCGGGTTTTGCATGCGGATTTTTCGCCAAAAGCATACTATATAATAAGAGCGAATATCAGTTTCAGCACGATTTTGAAAAACTGGAACCTCTTACAAAAGCTCTAGGACTTAGCGATGTTCAGAAAGCTATTCTTTTTAATGTTTTGGCGGAACATAAAAACGAAATAAATGATATAATGAAACAAGTTGATCCAAAAATCAAGATACAATTGCATATGATGAGAGAAAATATTAGAAGCATTTTAGATGAAAATCAGAAAACAATATACGCACGGCTGCTAAAAGAATACGAGATAAGGCAGATCGATAACGGATATTGATTTTATTTTCATATTTTTTACATCTGTGTGTGTAACATTTTTATAAAAAACAAGTCTTATTAACAGATGCTCAAAGCGCATCTAAAACAAAAAAAGGAGAGAGACAATGAAAAAGCTTTTATGTCTTGCAGTGGCAGTGTTAGTTGCATCATCCGCGACGATAGCGTTCGCGCAGAGATCAAAATCGGCATCGTCTTCGACGTTCAAACCTTTCGCGGTTTATGTTGAAAATGCTTCAAAGGAAAATCATTATGCCCCTTCAGGCTGGATGGGCGATTACGGCGATCTTAAAATTAACCTTGCCAGCACAGAGTCGCCAAGAAGCGGAAATTATTGCATAAAAATTACTTACAGCGGAAAAATGACGCAGGGCGCAGGCTGGTCCGGAATTTATTGGCAGCAGCCGGCAAACAACTGGGGCGAAAAGAAAGGCGGATATGATTTAACAGGAGCCACAAAACTTACGTTTTGGGTACGCGGAGCTGTAGGCGGAGAGAAAATTGCCGAATTTAAAGTCGGCGGCATAACCGGAGAATTCCCTGATTCAGATTCTCAGTCAGTAGGGCCGGTAGAGCTTACAAAAGAATGGCAGAAATACACTATAGATCTTAAAGACAAAGATCTTTCGCACATAATAGGCGGTTTCTGCTGGGCAGCCTCAAAAGACGACAATCCTAACGGATTTGTTATGTATCTCGACGATATAATTTACGAATAATTCAAACTTTCAAAAAAGGGCAGAGTTTTAATAACTCTGCCCTTTTTTTATTGGCTTTTTAGATATGGGTTTAACGACAGACCCTGAAACAAGTTCAAGATGACAATCAAGAAGAAGAAACTTTTTCCTCATAATATGAATTTCTTTCTGTGCCTGTTGTTTGTTGCCTTTGTCGTTGCCGTTCGCCGCCTCTAAGCGAGTCTATGAGCGAAAGATTTTTGAAGATTATCAAATTCGGTTGTTTGAGCGGC
>JAISDI010000139.1 GCA_031264895.1 Endomicrobium sp.
CAACCTCTTCATTTGACAATCCTTTTCCTTCCACCTTTTCCAAGAAATGCGTCAACTTTCCAACTTTTTCATTCAAATTCAATTCTTCAACTTTCATTCTCTCTAAAAATTCCATTTTACACTCCTTTTTTTTATCATTTTCCTGACGTCAGGAAAATGGTTGTCGTTGCCGTTTAAAATACAGAGGCTTAGCCGCATAATGCGGATTATCCGCCGCTTGACTTTTTAATACTTCTTTCGGCAAAATAATAAGCAACGACCATTACAAAAGTTGAGCGGATAATTTCAAGCGACAGCGGCGTCTCCTTGAATACTGTTATTGCTATCACCGCCGACGTCGTCCACATAGCGACGGCAACATATCCAAAAAGCGGCCTTATCAACTTCACACTTACGTCGATAGCTTTTACCCCTGTCGTCTGCCTTTCCTGTTCGGCAATTAGCTTGAGCCTTTCAATATCAACTCCGGAATCCGCCTGTGCAATTATACCGGCCGCTTTCGCTTTTTCCGCCGCTTCAATTTTGCGTATTTCAATATCGGCGTCTGTCTGTTTCTGTTTTGCTTCGATCTTTGCATTGAACCATTTTGTTAACGCCGGAATGATCCCGCCGATAAGTCCGCCCAGAATCGTTAATATTTCCATATTATTTTCCTAGTTGTCTTAAAATACTGCGGCTCAGCCGCTTATTTTTTTCGAGGACTAATATCTAATTTTGTTTCAATTGCTATTAGTCTTTCTCTTATTTCAGTCTGCATAGAAACGGAAACAGCTATAGCATTTCTCATTTCTCTGATTTCTTCACGAATATAATCTATGTCTTTTTGTTGACTCTGTATTTGTATATACGCGCCGGAAAAACTGAAAAGGATGGCAAGTGCAATCGAAGTAATAACAGTATAGATTTTATCTTTCATGTTTTATCCTTGTTATATTTACGCGTCATAAACAACCTGCGCTTGAGCCGTCCAGCCGGTCAAGTCTTCGTTGATAGTAATCGTTACGGTTTTTGTCGTCGGGTTGAAGCTTATTTTATCGGCATCCACACCTTTTATTTGGCCGCCGTTTGTTATTACTGCCTTCAGTTCCCGCACGACAAAATCAGAACGCAGCCATAAAGCCTCACTCGTATAATCTCCGGCCTCTCCAAGCTCGATAGAGGCCTCAGCGGCATAACCGATTTTTGAATACAGATATGGCAGGTTGACAAGTTCTATTGGCACAGAGCCGTAAAAAAAACAATCCACTCTATCAAAAACAAGCATAGAGGGTTCTGTACTCTCATCTGTAATTTCCGTAATAACTCCAAAATCTATATTATCCAGGGTTAAAAGTTGAGAGGATTTTTTTTGCAGTATCGCAGTTATGATCTTTCTGCTCGGCGTACCGGCAATAGACGCAAAGCTAAACTCAAGTAATACTACTGTATTGATTACATCGCCGTCGGCATTAACGTGATGAATTTTAACTGCCGGATAGCTGCCATTAATCGCTATAGAAAGTTCTATTGTAAGATAGTCACCATCGTTATTAGGAGTGCCTTTGATTATCCTTCTGAAGAAAGTAGAATCGCGCAAATTAACCCACGTGTCTACAGTATACATGTCTACCCTGACAACCGAGTTGGTTAAATTATCGCCTACGGCCAAATTTAAAACCATTTGGCTTTGCCCACTCGACGCTCCGGCAATTTCCCAATAAGTCGAAGCAAAAGCATTGTAGACTTCCTGCATAGTCAAATAATTCTGCTTCAAATAGTCCTTTGATACTTCACCGCCATTTGAACTTTGCGAAAACGCAAAAATGCCGTTATCAATAGAAATCCTGTACTTTCTGCCTTCGAGAAAAATCGGCATTTCGTCAACAAGCGAATTCGTGTGAAAATCAAAGCCGGCGGGTAAAGTCAAAATGAACCCGTCGCCTGCGGTAAAATATATTTTCGTTTCATTGTCGGAATCCGTAGCCGCGTCTATAGTCAGCGATGTCAAAACCTGCGTAAACAAATAAGATACTCCCGCCGACAAAGAAAGCTCCGGCGTCGTAGAAGTTTCGTCAATCATGAGCTTTCTGCCAAAAATATTATCTTTCCCGTTAGGCGTATCGCAAGTAACATCGTCGGAAGTATTCAGATTAAGATGTTCAGTTTCCGAGCCGATTTCAACCTGCTCAACTTCGTCAGCCTCACCTTCGTTGTAAATAGCATACTCGGCAATAAGAGCCTCAGCGCCGCTGGCCTTCGTCCCTAAAAGTTTCTTGCCTTTAGCCAGCGCAATATCTGAATCAATAACCTGCGTCGTCGCAGATTGTTTCAAAACAAACTGACTGGTGTCAATATTATCAACCCCGTCGTCAGCCCAATCAAACACAGCTGGGTCAGTAGCAGGCGTATTTGTAAGAATCCATAAATGCCCGTCAAAAAGATTTTTCACGCGCGTCCCGTTGAAAATTTGTGTTGGCTCTGTAATCCCAATTTGAGCAAGCGCATAATCGGTCAACTGCTGTTGTGTAGGCGCGTCCGTCCCAAAATCATAAGCCGCCAAATATCCGCCCTGTCCTTGAAATGCGGCAATCTGCTGCGCCATCGTATCAATTTGTGCCTGCAATGCAGAGGCCGCATTATTAATATCGCCCTGTACAATAGTTCTTTCCCAATATGAAAAAAAATAGGTTGTCACTCCGGTATAGCCGTTTCTGTTAAACTCAAAACTCCTTGTGTATACGCCTAGTATATTTCCGCCGTAAAGCCTTGAGTAAAAAGTGGTAAGCCTTTGTATCATAAAAACTTTTTCAGAATCATTAGCCGGTTTAGCATTGTAATAAGGCAACACTTCAAGTTCCCATGTATTAGATTCGTCGCCGCTAATAGAGTAAGGAAAATCCGCAGGCTTGACGTTTTTGGTAGCTCGACCTATATATCTCCCATAATTTACAAGGTCGCCCAACAACCCTGTATATTGCCCTATATCCTGCGGCTTAATCCATTTTTGAGCGTCAGCATCAGCGCCGCTCCCTCCACCTCCTGCTAAAAAACTTCCTATTAAATTTCCTTTAGACATAAAAAACTCCTATTTTCGTCATTTTAATTTGTCCTACGCAAGCAGTTATAACATGCTGGCGGTAAGGCCTTCCGGCACAGTATCCTCTTCAATTCTAAGCCTTATAAGATAATTGCCAGGCAAAATTGCAACTGTCGCAGGCAGTGACTGCCCGACAATTACCAAATCTTCCCCCTCTTCCAAACCCGGAAACGCAACCCAGTTAACGCCGTCATTACTTTTTTCAACGTAAATTGTTTTCCCCGTCTCAAGTCCGATAATGTCCAGCGATTTCACGCGTTCATTGTCGGTAGCTTTACAGCTTGCAGTATCGGTTTTCCCCAGCTTCGTTTGAATTTCTAAAAATACCATTTTTAGCTCCTCTTAATTAAAAATATACTCCGTTTCTTTATTTGCCTGTCTTGCAACTTCAGTCATTTCCCGTTCAAGTTTCTGTATTTTGTCAAACCGTTTGTTTTTATCAAGCCGTTTATCTTTTCTTACATCTTCTATTTCGTCGGTAATATCGCGTATTTCGTCGTAATATTCTTTTATCTCTTCATAAGCGTCAAGCAGCTTGTAATTTTTATCGTAATAGTTGTCGGTTTTATCTGCATCGTCCTCACTGTCAAGCTTGTTGTAAGTGTTATGTTTACGCTGAGCTTCTTTATAATTTCTAAAAAATTCCTGTACGGAATTGGAATAATAACCTATAGGCGTCCTTGCCGCAAATGCGTTGACTGCCAGCGTGTCTGCAAGTTCGCTTTTCATCACCGGCATTCCTTTAAATCTCTCGACGACAAAATCCAGAAACTTATTTATATCCTTTGCGCCGCTTCCGCCGATACCGCGCACTGCGCTTTCCATCAATGCCGGGCTTATGTCAAGCGTTTCGCCTAAAAGTTTTAGAAATTCGCCGGTATTTTTGCCGTACTTCATAAAATTGTCATACCCTTCCAAATACGACGGATAAATATTTCTGCGCATAAAAAAGTTGTAATTGGTAATATTTTCAACAGCCACTTTTATTAAAGGCGGCATAAGCGACGCGCCATAATCGTCAACGGGAATAATGGACTGCGCAAGCTCAAACAACCCTTTTGTTATTATTTCTTGAGCTGCGCGGCTGTCTTTGCGATAAACAAAATTTACAAACTGTTCGGGAAGTCCGCCAAAAAGTCTGCCGGCGGTAAAAGGTTTAGGAAGTTTCCACCACTGACCAAAAGCTTTAAAATGCCAAAACTGCGCTTTTTGATAATCGGGTATTTCAAGATATTCGTTTCTTTCATCGTCGGGCGCAAAAAATAAATAATACGCGCTCATTATTAAAGAAGGAAGCGTAATGGTAGCCAAGCCTTTGATAAGCATCATTTCCGGATGTTGTTTAAACGTCCTTAAAAATTTGTCCGCCGCCTGAATGCCTGCATTAAGAAACGGAATAATTTGATTAGCGGCCTTCACTTGTTCGCCCATACGTCCAAAATCAAGCGTAGCTTCACGCGCCTGCAATGCGGCCTCAATGTCGGACATACCATGCTCTTTTGCGCGTTTAAACACGGCAACCCTAGTGGCCTGTTCGCCAAACTCCCCAACGGTTTCAATGGCTCGTAACGGGTTTAAATTAATATTTTTTCCATACGCTTTTTTTATAAGTTCTTCGGCCTCTTCGGTTATAGCTTTTTCGGTAAGTTCCATATAACTTCCAAACGCGGCCCCGCTTCGTAAAAACGAATAATATAAATCATCCCTTTTAATCATACTTGCAAGCACGCGGACAGAATCGTAAATCGGTATAAAACTGGGTGATTTTTTCTTGACACTTCCGTTTTTTTGAGGTAAAGTATTATCCAGCCCTTGACTTGAAGAGGAGGAAGCTTCCGAGCCAAAATCCTGGCCCTTGTCAAGGGCTTTTACTTTATGGCCTGCAAAATACAAACTGCCTGCCTCAGCTTCGGATAAAGGCACGTCTGCCCTAAATTCAACTTCATAAGATTGTCCGTTAAGTTCCATATTTATTATGTATACTTTTTGCCCTTTTACATTATGGCCTGCTTTTGGCGGTTCAGTGCGTATAAATTTTGCGCTTTCAAATAATTTTTTAAACTCACTGTAAACCTGATTGTGTATGTCGTCTTTTCTTTTTAAATCTTTTCTCACTTTATCGCGGGAAACGCTCACTATATCGCCGTTATCTGATATGACAATCTTTTTTATATAAGGCAGTATATTGTCAAAAATCCACTGCCGCAGATGTTCAACTTTTTCAAACTTAGGAACTTTGGACTTTATTTTAATAGTAGGTATTTCATTTTGACTATTTTTTATAACGTTCTCGTTTTCAAAATTCGTCTGCAAAAACGCTTCAAAATTATCTCTGATTATATTTTTTGGCATAAAAGCTAAATTCAAAGTTGTCGCGCCTTTTCTAAGCATACGCGCCGGCAGCGCAAGGAATCTTATAAGCCAATGCGTCTGCGTGCTGTCAAAGCCGTTCATTGCTAAAAGCAAGCCGTCGGTAACTTCTACATATTTCTTTTTGCCTTTTTCAAAATATTCTATTAAGTTATAAATTCTGTCGTCTTTATATTTCGGGTTCTCAAAATTTCTTATCATGTCCGGAAAAATATCTTGCAATTTTGCAACGCCTGCGGCAATTTCATTCCTGTAAACGCTGTTCATTATTCTGCTTGTGTTATAAATAATGCTGGAAAACACGTCTTGAAAATCTAAGTCGCCGCCTTTAATATCTTTTATCGGGTCTGGAGCTTCATTAAATTTTTCAGATTTTATTTTGGCAGTCGCAGAACGCTGCGGTTCGCCCATAGGCACAGGCGTAAACATTTTACGTTTTTGTTTTTCGGTAAAAATATCGTCATCTATACCGCCCTCGTCAAGCGTTCTGTAAAAAGGTATATAATGCGGGTTACGTTTCATCACGGCGTCAAAATGTTTTTTACTCCACACGCCATAATGCACAAGCAGTTCTAAAGTTCTTTTTTGGAAATCGTAAATCCGCTGCGCAAAAGCTTCCAAATCGTCAAAACTGCCATACTTATCAAAAAGCCTGCCAAAATCGTGCTTAAATTTTTGTTTATGCGAATCGTTTACATAAAAATCCGTATACCCTTTTTCAACGTCGCCGATTCTTTTTGCAATAAGATAATCGCTTAAATCTTTTAAAATCTCGTCGGCAAGATTCCCGCCGGCTTTATTATTGTATCCGCCGTAAGTATAATCCGCCGGATTATAATCTTTACTTCTTTTTTTAGATAAAGTTTCAATGGCTTCTTTAAGAATAGGCTGCAATCCTTCGCCGGTAATCACGGCGTTTCCGTCGGGCTGAATATAAAAAGTTTTATCCTCAAGCATAGCCTTTATGCGCCCGTTAATACCGGCAAACGTCCGCGCCCGCAGCCCCAAATCAGCGCCCACCATCAAAGCAGCGGCGGCATTAAAGCTTTCCTTATCGGAATTAATCTCTTGAACAATATCGCGGTCTTTTAAACTCTTGGCAGGCTCAGCCGGATTATAAGGCTTACCGGTATGGAAATCAACGGCGTCGTCGACTTCATCAACTGAAGCGCGGAAATTATTGACATTATTTTGCAAATCTGCTATATCTATTTTGCCGCTAGAATTATCCAGAATGGGCATCGTGAGGGCTCTTTGAGTACTGCGTAGCCCGGACAATTCGGCGGCTCTTTTTTTGTCTACCGCTTTTAATCCTGCAATATGCCTTTCAATGTCAGCTTGTGAAAAACTATAACAAGAAACCAAAATAGTATTATTGGCCTGCGGCCTAAAAATAAAACCGTCAAAAGCGGGGTCGTCCTTTATCGTTTTCGTATTAATATCGGTTAAAACAATAACGCTTTTAGAATCGCCTGCCTTTTGAGATTTAAAAACAGCTAAAGGCTTTTCAATATAGTTCATGGCATTATCAATAACAGCCCAAGCGTCCGGATGTTTATCGCGTATATCTGCCATCTTTTTGGCTTGAATAGTTATCAACCCCTGTAGTCCAAACTCTTGATAAAACAAAGGCATTACGCCGACTTCAATATTGTCGTGATAATTAAGTTCATTACGTCTAAACTTAACCATTTTTTGTTTAAAAACAGCATTAGCGGCTTTCTGTGCTTGTTGATACTGCTCTTGAGTTAAACCGTTGCCGTGTCGTTCTGAAATGCCGCCCGCTGTAAGCGGGTCAACGGAATAAAAAGCGCGGGCATTATCAACGCTTTTTTGCAAATAAATTTTATCTTTTTCAGCCACGTCTTCGGTTTCCGCCAGAGTTGTAGCTAATCTTTGCATCATATTCATGCCTATTCTTTTTGATGCGTTTCTTGCCTCAACTTCGCCGGCATCCTTAAAATATTCATCAAAAGTATCGGTATTGTTGGCGTTAGAGCCGTCGGCAAAACCTTCGTGATATTGAAGCCAATGCTGAACTTCGTGAACTAATGTGTTTTGCATTTCTTTGACAGTTTGGTTTGTGGAGATTGTAATTGTACCTTGTGTCTGAAGGAATGAGCCACGATAACCATCCGCCAAATCTATAAATTTAATTAAAGGAAATGAACCGTATTGATTGTGTAAGCGTATTATTTGTTTAATTTGTTTTCTATCTGAAACTAACTCATACAAACGCGCTGTTTTTAATTCTCCTTTTTTAATACGTAAAAATATTTCATCATTAAAAACAAAATCCTCTATTTCATAACGCCATTTTCCGTCGCCGCCTTTTTCCCATCCGGTAGCAAGCCTTATTAAATTTACGCTTTTACCGGCTTTTTCCATATCGCGGGCAACTTGCAAATCATCCATGCGATAAGTTGCTTCATCCAAATTATCAAGCGCCTTTGCGCCTTTTTCCCCTAAAATTTGAAACTTAGTTTTTTGGCTGTTATTAACGCTCTGTTGATTTCTAAACTCCCCAGACAAAAGATTATTAAAAAAGTTATTTATCTTATCTTCATTGCCGACAAATGCTTTGATTCTGTTTAAAAGCTTTTCAAAAAGAAGTTTTATTTTTCCGGTAAATCCTTCATAGTTTTTAGAGAAGCCGGCAAAAGAATCAGCCATAAGCTCCTCGATTATAACGTCAAAATCTTCTTGTGAGTAATTTTTTTTCTTTTTAGCTATATCGGATTGCAGTTTTTCTATACCGCCGGAATGCTCAATAAAAGCGTCGATAAGCTGCTTGCGCTCCTCTTTGGTAAGAAAAGTATTAAAAGCGCGGTGAAACGCTTCGTGGAAATATTTAAATTTAGATTCAGGGATACTTTTGCCTTGTGCAATGGCGATCATCTCTTTAAAATTAAACCCGCCGATAACGCGCCCGCGCTTATCGACAAAATTTTTATAAGTAATAACATTCTCGTCGCCAAAAATCTGTAAACTTAAAGCTTTCAAAGCTTTGTCAACGGCCTCTTTAGCTTCAGCGTCAAAGGAAGAAACATCAACAGGATTCCCCATTGACGTATCATCGGAAAATTTAATTTTCCCTTTCCCACTGTCTGCGGGATATTGGTTGTTTTGATTATTTGGTTGGCTGTTTTGAAGCTGTGTAAGAGCAGATAAAGCAGTAGGTTGTAGATTTTTGTTTTTAAGTATTTTAATGACTTCACGCGCTTGCGATTCGGTAAGGAAAGAGATAGCTTGAAAGTCGTCTACATTATCGGTTTGATTCCCAGCTCCTTGAATCTCTTGTCCGCGTATTCGTGAGATTTCTTCAAATCCGCCCTGAGTTCTGCTATTTCCTGCGGCGTTAGCATCCGCGCCTTGTCTTCTTGAGGCTGAACTTTCTTTTTCTTCATATAAACCTGCCTCGTTTTTTAAGCGAAAGGATTGATTCCCTTTTTCTTCATTTCCGCGATTCTCTTGTGCGCGTATTCCGCTGATTTCTTGCCGTCCTCTATCAATTCCTTGAATTCTTTGTCCGTTAACATCCGTGATTTCTGTTGTTGTGGTTGCTTTTTCATATAAACCGGCCTCCTGCATTACTTGCAAAATATCTTGTAAGTTATAGGTAGTAAGTAAAGTATACAAGGTTTTTGAATTCAATGCAAGGTTAGAACTGAATTGAGCAGTACCTATAGCTATGGTATCGACGACAGTCCCGCCGTTTTGTCTTATATATTTATTTAAAGAGCCGAAAGTAGCGCCCATAGTAACTGCATCGTCAATTAAAATATATTCCTTTCCGGCTTCAACAGCTCCGTCAAAAACAGGCTGATTTTCTTTCTGCATTCTATAATTTTTATCTTTACCGGTTCTTTTAACGGAATTTCTTTGTCCTATACTATTATTGACCTCAAAATCTAAATAATCACCTATAAAAATTGCAAGCTGCTTTGGTATCTGATTTTTTCCATCAGCCTCAAGAGCATGAACGCTTACAAGAATCGCATTAGGATGCTTGCGTTTAATTTCCTTAATTTTCTCTATACGCGCTTTAACCTGAGCAATACGTCTTTTAATTTTAGCTTTTTGTTCGGCAGTAGCATTTTCCGGAACTTCCGGAGCTGTAAACAAATCATAAACAATATTAAAAGCGGCCTCAACGTTACCGGCCTTAGCAGCTGCATAATCTTTATGGTCTCTCAAGGAATCAATTGAAGATAAAGAGGTAACATTAGGAAAATCGGCAGCCCAGCCCAAATTTTTAACAAAATCCAATAACTCCTGAATTTCGTCGCTTTTATCGGATTCGCTTTCATCAACGCTATACTTAGTCTTATACTTCCCGCTCTTAAATTTCGCTCTTTCAATTCTTCTTATCTCTTCAAAAACGTCAACCTCTCTGCCGGCATTTATAAAATTCTGAGCGACTTCGTCTATACTTTGCGCGGCCTGATTATCTGTAAAAAACTCTTTTTTAGCCTGCGCGGAAAGCGCGTCATACTCTGCTCTCATTGGGGAATCTTCCGGCGGGATTCTGATTTTTCCGCCGGCAACTCTTTCAAATTCTTCGGTAATTATATTGTCGCTTTCACTGTCTAGCGCGTCTTGTTCTGCCTGAAAGGCTTCCTCTTTTTCACTTGTGTCTTCTTCTTGGGAAACGCTGTCCGCGCTGGACATATCCGTAGGTCTTACGGTTCCATAATCTTTCTTCGTGCCGTCATAATTATTTGTGCGTCCGGTTTTATTAAATTTGTCGGTCGCGCTTTCAAACCGCGCATCAAAGCGGCCGGTTTTCATGTCCAAGAAATCCGTAGTAACTTCTAAAACGCTTTTAACGTGCTGACTTCCAAAATCCTGTTCAAGCATTAAAGCATTGTAAACCGACATTAAACGCGTGCCTCTTGCGTCAATGCTTTCTAAAGTATGTGTTATGCGGTTAAATTCATCGGGCGTAATGCCATATTCGTTGCGTAAATTGGCATTGCCAAACTCTTTACCGGCTTGCGA
>JAISDI010000255.1 GCA_031264895.1 Endomicrobium sp.
AACGGTTACGTTCGATAACAAAGGAAGAGTTGAAAATAATGAACAAAAGAAAAAAGAACTGCAATTCAGAGTGGAACAATTTTTTGAAAAAGGCGGAAATATAGGAGGCGGATACAAAACAACAAATTATCGTGAAGGCATGGAAATATTGGCGCAGCAAAGCGGAGTAGATAAAGAAGAAGTGGAGAAAATGCTTGAACAGGTGGAACCGGACAAATTGGAAGAAACAATAGGGATACTTGCCGGTTTTTTTGAGCAGAGAGGAGAAATAATCAATTGTTCAACGGACGCTTTGTCAACCGTATTTAATACGATGTCAAGGGAAATGATTTCTTCTCTGCAAGCGCTTATATCGGATATATTTAATCCTACAAAAAGAAATAGCAGTCTGAACTCTATAATAGAAGTGTTAAATGGCAGCAGATTATATGCTGAAAGAACAAATACTGACGTTAATTCCGCAACCGTGATAAATTTATCATACGATGAAATTTCGGCAATAGTGTCTTCTTTAGGAATTGAAGGGGTAGATATTGATGAGTCAATATCTTTTTCAAACAGCGAAGACATGCAGGCTCTTGTAAATGAGCTTTATGACATACTTGAAAAAGAAGGCGGTTTTGAATTTGCTGAGAGATATGGAGTGTTAATTTTAAAAGGCTATGAAAGGCCTAATATTGCTTATGCAATAAACGATAAGAAACTTATAATAGCAGGAGCCGATAAAATATTTCAAGATTTGCCAAAAGAAAATATAGAAGAGAGAGCGTCTTACATATATGAAAGTTTTAAAGAGATATATGAGAGTGTATATACAAATATAAGCGATACGGCAAATCAAGCGAAATCTCCGGAATACGACAGAGTGGTAGACGAACTTGCGCAGCAAAGCGGAGTAGATAAAGAAGAAGTGGAGAAAATACTTGAACAAGTGGAACCGGACAAGTTTGATGAAGTAATAGGGATACTTGCCGGTTTTTTTGACCAGAGGGTAGAAATAATCAATTGCGCAACTGATGCTTTGTCGACCGTATTGACTACGATGTCAAAAGGAATGTTGGCATTGCAAGCGCTTATATCGGACATATCTGCCGGAATATTCAATGAAGACAGCGTGAAAGACGGACAGCTAGTTACAAGCGCGAACGCTATAAAAGAAGTACTGACTGATAACGGAGTCGACGCGGAAGGGTACGCGCTGGCCATTGACGAGTTTATAAATAATTTGAGCGCCGGAGACGAGGCGATATTATGGGTAAACGGCGATCATTTTGTAACGGTAAAGAAAAATGAAGACGGAACATTTGGCGTAACCGATATCAACAGAAATGAAGGTCAGCCGTTAAATTACGGGCAGAAAGAATTTTCAAATTTGTTAAGCGGTAAAGACGCAAAGACTACTGACGGGCAAGAAGTAAAAGGATATACAAAAGCAGCCGATGAAGACAACAAAATAAAGGTAATAACATATTCACAGGCAATAAGAGAAGCGGCGGGAGAAGAAGCAATATTAAGTACGGAAGAATTATCTGCAATAAAGGGAAGCGCTATATCCATGGGAAATATCGACATGATAAATAACCTGGGAACAATTTCAGTTACTACAAGAGAACAATATTTCGACACAGTTTTATCTCCAAATACGACTACTACAACCACAGAGACTTCGTCTCCTAGCAGAAGTCCATCTTCATCGTCGGAGGTTGTCACAAATTCAGGTAGAGGTGAATCTTCTTCAGATAGAGGCGTTTCAGAGTCGGCTACTATCTCGCCATCAAGAACTTCAGCGTCGACTACGAGCACATCATCTACATCAAATATTAGAAGCTCATCTTCAGAGCCGATGACTGAAAGAACTTCATCTTCGGATACGACTCCCACAGCTCCGTCAAATATTAGAAGTTCATCTTCGACGGCTACCTCAACCGGAAGAACTTCGTCTTCGGATACGAGTACCTCGTCATCCGCTTCTCAAACTCAGAGAACGACGACATCAACCCAGCAGAGAACGCCGTCAACTTCGACAACATCGAGAAATCCTGAGATAAATTATACCGCAACAATCACCGAAACAACAGTAAAAGATTTAGTCGATAAAACCGGACTTACTGCTGCTACGATCGTATCTTTGCTCAGTGAAGCCGAGAAAAAATATACAGGCACCAATTTTACGGAAAACGTAATCAAGGTATTGCAGTATGTGCTTGGCAACGGGGTAGAACTTGCCAGTATATCCGTGCAGGTATTATCGCAGCTTACCGGGAAGGACGCAAAAGCATTGGGCTTTTCTCTTTTGCTTTCAGATATTGCCGCGGGAATTATTACAAAAGAAAATCTCAGCGTAAAAACAACCGAAGAAAACGGCAAAAAATATATTGAAACCTCAATGTATACCATGAAGCAGGCCGCATCGCAGAACGGCAAAGAGATGATAGGTTTTGGCGGCATAACGCTTGACGAGTTGATTGTAAATCTAAAAGCCGGAGATTCGACAATAGTATGGGTCGACGGAAACAATTTTATATACGTTACAAAAATAGATACCAAACAAAAAGATGCCGCAGGAAAAACTATTTATGAATACCAAATATACGATGCTGACAGGAACCAAACGGCAGCTACGCCTGAAAACGGATTACAAAATTACGGCGATCCTACAACCGGCGCATTAACTTATGATGAAGAAAATTTCAGAGAACTGATGTCCGGAAAAAATGCCACAAGCATTGACGGTAAAACCGATGCCGGATATAAAGTCGACACCGGCGACATGAGCATTCTGGTCGATAAAAGTAGCGGATTGTATTCCAATCTGAATAGTAGAAAACCGTTGGCAGCCGGCAGTATGCAATCCATAAAAGCTGACAACACTTATACGGATAAAGTGAAAGTTGCAGTAACGGGCGTAAGAACGCAGACCAATACGTCCACAATTACCGCTCCTTTGGTAACAACGGCACCCGGGAATACTACCATCCGGCAGGTGCAGCAAATTATAACATACGATACAATCGAATATTATACGGTTTATGAAGAAAGAGAAGCCGGCGTAGATTGGGCGCAGGAAGAAGGATATAAAGACGAAGACACCATCAGAAAAGAAAACGAACAAAAGAATATAGTTAACAAAGAAGCAGCCGCTGTGGAAGCTTTAAAAAGAACCGGCACCAATGTTAAAGACGTAATGGTAATTTCGGAAAATAAAAATAAAGCCGGAGAAATAACAAGTTATACGGTTACCGACCCGACAAAAAATTCAGGAAAATCGATAACTTACAGCGTGCAGGAATATGAAAAATTAATGAAAGGCGAAGCCGCCGTAGACGTCGACGGAATTAAACATGCGGGTTTTGCGGAACCTAAAGTAACGGAAATAAAAACAGGCGGTAAAGTTACCGGTTATACGCTGGTTGATCCAAACAAAAACGACGGGAAAGAGATAAAGCTTAATGTTGAAGAGTTTAACGATTTGATAAGCGGTAAGAACGTAACCGTAAAAATCGACGGTCAAGACGTGATTTTGCAAGGTTATAAATATAGCTTTTATGATAAGAATAAGAAGCAAATATCTACACAGGTACAAGAAGATTACAGCCAAATTCAGGTGGAAGAAATTAAAGGGGGAAGGACTAGATCCGGACAAAGTGTTAGTTCTAGCTATAGAGTTACGAACGGAAATAAGGTGCTAACTTATACTGCCGATGAATTTAATAAACTGATCAGAGGTGAAATTGCAAACTGCATAGACGAGAAAGGTAATTCCTATTCTACGCAAGGTTATCAAAACGTTAAATACAATAGAGAAACCGGCAAACTGGAATCCGCATCGGAAATAGCCGATAAGATAGTTATAAGCGCAAGAGCTGACAAAGACGGAAATTTCAATGTGGCTGAACCTAGGTCGATCAATCTGTCTCGCTACAGCGGCGATTCCAAGTTAAAAGATTTTAATATAAGTATAACAAGCAATGTAACGGCTGAACAGATGGTCATTATTCTGGAATTTATTACAAATACCGACGCAGACGGGCTAAAAGGCTATCTTGATATGCAAAATATAAAATATAAGGAAGATTCCGTATATGGTTATGACAGTAACACTCTTATTGAAAATATATCGGCGCAAACGGGTAAATCAGATGAAGATGTTTTGGATTTGTTATTAAAAGCGCAAAATACACAGCAAGATAAGGCCTATTTTGCAAAGTCCATGCAACTATTAAATCAGTTTTTTGCATATGGCGGGAGTCTTGCAACGTCTTCTTCCATATCTGTGGCTAAAACCATAACTCCGTCTTCTCCCGGAATAGAGAACTGGTATGGTTTTGAAATGGTTATGGACGACGTAGCCAACGGAATATTTGGCGACAATTCCATTCTTGTAATACCCGGGCAAAACGGCTCAAGGCCGGAGTTGGTTCTTATAAACAGTCTTGCGGCCATACAAAACGTTGCCAACAATCACAGACTTGATAATACTAACGGCGCTTCATCCGGAAAAGCTTATAACGGTTATGAAGTAACGGGTTCAACGCTCTATACAATGTTTACGCAGTATTTCACAGTAGGAGATACGGCTATAATACAGCTTGACGCTTTTCATACTATTTCAGTCACGAAAAAAGACGACGGTATTTATGAGGTCGTAGACTCGAGTGTCGATAACGGAAATCCTGTACAGTTTACTAAGACTGAATTTTATAATCTGTTGATAAATAGTTCTGCCAAAAGTACAACAAATAAGAAATACAACGGTTATAGTATAAAAGCAGATCATAAAGTCAGAATATCCACAAATTTAAGGAATACGGTAACTACGAGGACATACGAGAGCGAGTTCTCATCGCCAAAATCAATTGAGCTGATTGATACGAAACTATCAAACGAACAAATGAGCGAGCTGCCGAAAGCAGGTTTTTATTTACAGGTTTCTCACGAAACGGCTGAGCCTTCCTTAAAATATGAAACCGAATACAGAAAAGTTAATGTCGACGGTAAAGATTATTATTACAGAGTCAGCATAGCTTCCGTAGAAATCGAGACAAAAAAAGTCAACGATACGGTGTGGGTAAGTTCTTTTAGCGATTGGGAAACGAATGCTGAAGGAATTTTTACGCCCAAACAAGGTACGACGGCCGAACTTGAAGCAAATATCGCGCAGCAAATGGCGAACATAAAATATCTTGACATGCAGCGTGAAGCTTATGAAAAAAATCTTGCCGTAGAAATTAAATCTAAAACGGACGCATCAAACGGTTTGGCAGCTACGCAACCGCCGCCCAAAGTTAACCCAGAGGATATTACAGAGTTCAACGAGAAAGAGATCAAACAACAAATTATAGAGCTTACAATTGCTTCATACTATTATGCCCTGCAGTTGAAAAAAGACGTGTATAAGCTTGCCAACCCCCCTGTGTCTCTTCAATATGAAGCTTATTCCAGAGTTGAGGCATTAAGAAAGGATTTTACAGCCCTTGCGGGAAGCTATAACTCTGCTTTTATCGGAGGCACCGGCGGCAATTTGGACAATGCCGTAAGCTATTTGTTCGGTTTAATGGTTTCAAATAGCGCGGACAATAATTGGGACATAGTAAATTATGCGATAAATATTTTTGCAAATCCAATATTTGCCGGCGCGGTTGCGGCAATGAAACTTGCGGATCCGGCCAATACGGCCATTGACGTTTTAATTGGAATAATCAACGGCGGAGGAGATGTAGCTGCGGCTATTAAAGAAGCAATGGCTTCCGGAGAGCTGAAACTTACATCTGCTGATTTTCTGGTTGGTTTGGCAGTAATCTTGTCTAAAGGTGAGTTTTTTACTGATTCCTATACCGGAGATATAAACGGCGCCATTGTCGTAACCAATGAAGGCGCAGCGGTTTTTGGCGAGCAGGGGCTTATCGGAGTGACGGCGTTTGACAAAGCGCTTGTTCCAAACAATGCTATCGAAAAAATAAGAAAAGATTTAGATGTTATTTATCAAGACGGAAATTATCAGGCGGTAATAGATTATTTGCAATATAACGGGTATCTGCAATCCGAAACGGCTTTTGATAAAAACGGCGAAGAGATGTATACCGCTGTAAAAACCGGTTCTGCCGTGTATAAGGACGAAGACGGAAAGAGTCACAGAGTAACGTCCATGCAATATAAATTTCAACAGGATTATTCAAACAATGTTACTATAACGAGCGCAAAAGCAGGAGAAAGCAAACTTGTAATAGAAGATTACAGATATGAGAAAGTTGGCGGACAGGATGTGTTTAATTTTAATTCCGCAGTAACTTATTCTCTTGAACAGACAGGAGAATCTTCCGAAAAGTTCACTTACTCTAACGCAGGAACCGGTTTAGAAATTAATCTCGACGGATTTTCCATAAAATCTCTTGAAAGACAAACTCTGCTTTTAATTCCGACCGGAGTTGAGATCGACGAGAAGAAAAGGTCTGAAGAACTTAAGCAGGCGTATGGTTCATTGAATGATACGCAAATAAAGAATATAATCCGGCAAGAAAAAAATCCTGTATATCTTGTGGCAAAATCCGTTGATTTCACAAATTCCGCAGACGGAAATCTTACGGCTTTTGAAGAAATTTCCATAGGAGTAAACGGAGTTGTGGAAGTAACGAGATACGATTTGGCAGACGCAGTTTTCAACGATATTAATGATTTGCAAGAGGCTATTAAAGCCGCTGCCGTCGATGTCAATGAAGGATCGGTCGACAGCAATACCGCCGTAGAAAGAATCAGTGCGGATGAAGAAACCAATACCATTACGTATATTAGTGAGAAAGGATTTAAAGAAGGCGAAATTGTTGTGGACAATTTGGAGTCGCTTGAATTTATAAAGAAGATGGTTGAAGAGGAAAACTGGAGCTATTCGCAGGTGACGGCGTATTTGAAATATAAAGGAGAGCTTCAAAGCGAAACAAAATACGACAGTAAAGGCGAAAAAATATACACCGCAAACCGTTCGTTTGCAAAATCTAATAATGTCGGTATGGAATATGAATTTTTTCAGGATTATGACAATAAAACGGATCTTGTAAATTTAAAAGCCGGCGATAAGAGGTTTGTGATAGAGGAAATCGGCACATATAAAGATATAGACGGAAAAACGAAATACGCCATTACGGGAGCGATGACTTATACGGTTGGCGGCGGCCGGAAAACTTATACGTCTAACGGGGCGTCTTTTGAAGCGAGTATAGGTTATTTGGAAAGAGCAGCTAAATATACGTATCCGTACAGCTATGAAGGAACGGATGAATATGGAAACAAGAAGACTTATAATTGCGAAGGAGAAGCGCATATAGTAGTTTTTGGAAAAGACGGAAACATTACGGCTTTTGAAGAAGCTATTCTGCTGGGAGACGATCAAGTTTCGGTCAGCGGCTGTGATCTAACGGGCAAGGACGTAATAATACCGATGGAGGAGCATGAGAAACAACTTGAAGCCAGTTCAAAAGAAAACAATGAAAGCGGATCAAGCGGTTCCGGAGGTTCGAGCAGTTCTGCTACCGAACAGCACGATTGGACAAAGGAATTCATTGCGGCTTTACAATCTCTGTCTTATTTAAAGCTTTCGGATTCAAGTCTTTACGGAGCCGCCAACGGCTATAATGCTTTAAAGGATAACGAAATCTATATAGCGTTGGAAAATATTACCGATGATGCCCAATACTCTTCAAATACGTGGGAAGATCAGGAAACGGATAATGAAGAGGAAAACAGAAATTCTGATGAGTACCAGCAATTTGAGCAATATGAAAAGAGCGAACAATTTCAGATAGTTCTGGAAAAGCTCCGGTTGTTTAATATTGACGGATTAGGATCGCTTTACGAAGCCGCAAATAATTTTATTAATAATAAAGTATATGTCGAATTATCAATGGCAAGAGTATTTTCCTACAGCAGCGAAAATCCTAATATGGTAAATCTTCAAGGATCACACGGCGGTGACCAGACGATACTGTCTTTTGAAATTGAAAATCCCAGCGATTGGCGCGTAAATCCGGACATAATTTCCGACAGCGAATTAAACACGGTTTCGATTATACATGAAAGTGAAAGCGGAGAATCTACAAACAGAACTTACAATAATATCACGGTTGACAGCGACTATTCTTACAGTTTTGAAAAGACCGATACTGTTGTTGTGCAAACTTTACAGGCAAGCGATACGAACAGTTATTCGACGGCAATTTTTAGCGTAAATCCGGGAGATATAAAAGATTTTTCATGGAATCTTGAAGAAGCAAAACAATCATGGAGCTATGAACATTACGATTATTTCAGGAAAGATGCACAATCGCAATGGCAGATAAGTGCCATAACGGCAAGTTATAAACCCGGCTACGAATTTCAGATGGGAAGCGGCTCTGACGGCAACATAGATACGATTATTATCGATGAAAGCGTTTATTTTAAGGTTGAACTTCAGGGCAGCGGGTACGTCGTAACCGAAGGCAGCACAAATATTAGCGGAACGTATGCCCATCATTATATGGTCGGCGTTGAGAAAAACGAGCAAACAGGAAAGATGGAAATCAAATACGGAGATCCGGTTTATGGAAAATTTACCGGAAAAATCGACTTTTCCGCCACCGGCGATAAATTATTTAACGGAAAAGTAGACATTAATAAAGGAGATACGTTTAAAGTCGGAAAATCCGCAAGCGGCAGCGGCGGCGGAGGAGGAAGCGGAAGCGGAAGTTTGCCGACGGCTTCGGACACAAATGCAGTTATTATCGAACACGATGACTATTACGAAATAAAAGACGGTTCGCTGTCTTTAAGAGACGGCAATCTTGTTGCAATAGGAGACGGAGCGATATTAAAGCGAGGTTCATATATAAGCAGTTTGGGTAATGTTACTGCAGGAAGTTTGCGCATGAGTTTGAATGCTTCGGGAAATTACGATTACTTTTCTGTGGGCGGTACAGTGGCTAAAACCGAGCTCGAAAATGTCGACGATGTTGATTCGTTTAAAACAACGATTCTCTATGACGGTGACGGAGTTATAAGCGTTGCAAGAGTAAATTCCGCCGGAGACAGCGAAACTATAGAGTATCAGGTTTATAATAAAGATAGAAATTCTTACGATATTATATACAACAATTCGGGAGAAGCTTCATCAATAACTACCGTAAAGTTTACCCATCAAGGCTATAGCACTCTTGGCTATGAAGTTGACGCTATAGGACTTGGCAATCCAACGCTTCATATATCCGAAGACGGTGACGTGTTAATAATGAATGTCAGAGGGAACGCGGAGATCGCGAAGATCAACTATACAAACACCTCCGGTGAATACAGCGGAGCACAATTCGTTACGGTATATACTCAAAATTATAGCTATGGGGCTAAAACCGTCAATGAATTAAGGCTTACTGACGGAACTCGCATTGTAATGCAGCAAATTGACGACGGTTCGTGGTACGGAGCAAAAGCATATACGGCAAATGCGGGCAGCCGCTCTCAACATGAGGCGTATGATTTAATACGTCTAACTTTCAATCTTGACGCGGCAGGAAATGCCGCAAACGAAGGGGAATTTTTTAAGATAAGCAATCCCATGGAGGGTGCGGGAGCAGTAACGTACATGGGCAATAATACGTATTCGCTTGTTATGACTTCGGAAAATATACAAAAAACATTGACATTTTCAATAATCAATAATGGTGAATTGGATATAACGACCGATATTAAGAAGTTCAGGGCTTGGAGCGATCAAAGAGGAGCGGAAGTATGGAGCGATTTTACAGGTGCTGTGTCTGTCGGGGAATATACTATAGTAGAAGGAAGCCATTTAGATAAAACTGAATATTTTCTAATGAAAGACGACGGGACATTCCAAGTTTTACGCGACGGAATGAAGATTGGCACTTTTGCCACAATACACAGTAAAGATGCTATAAATAAGATGATAAGCAACGGAGAGATAAGAGACTATGATAAAGATGTTATAAACAAGGCGGAGGAATGGTTTATCCAAATTAACGGGCCTCCTATAGAACTTCAGGATGCCAATCGCGCTCAAGCAGGCGAGTTTTCTAACTACGCAGGAGACAGTTTCGGAAATATATTCGCTT
>JAISDI010000281.1 GCA_031264895.1 Endomicrobium sp.
GGAATCTGCTGTTGCAGTTGTCGTTATATTATGCCACCTGCAAAGGCCAGACCCTGAAACGAGTTCAGGGTGACAGACAGGGACGTTGTGTCGTCATCCCCGAGTGTCTTTATCGGGGATCCACTTTCGTCGTAAAACAAAAATATCTTTCAGTAAAAATGGATTCCCCCGTGTTAAGACCTCACGGGGCAGGCTTCAAAAGAATTACAGCATTTCCGAAACTTTCGGGAATGACAAACAGTATTTTATAAACACCTATTTGTTACCTTTCATTCCTATGCTTTTTTTGACCTTTTTATATCGCATAACTCATTGTATTTTCACTCTATTATTCTTAGTTATTTCTAATGGTTTCCATTAGAAAATTTTAGCTCTAATGGAATATCCGGGTTAAAGCGTTGACAATTCGGAAATTTTATTATAACGTTTGAACAAACAGGTCATTTGTTCAAACAGGAAGAGGATTTATGAGAAAAGAGATTTTAAAAGCGGCTGCGGCAAGATTTGCCAGATACGGATTTCAAAAAACCACCCTTGAAGAGATAGCGGCGGACTTGAATAAAGTCAAAAGTTCCGTTTATTATTATTTCAGCGACAAAGAAAGCATATTTAAAGCCGTCATCGAAAACGAGCTTGACGGATTTGCCGTAATGCTGAAAAAAAATGTGGACAAGGCCGTAAATCCCAAAGAAAAATTATTGGTTTTCATAACTTCGCATTTCATGATTTTTGAAAAACTTACAAAAGGTTTTTCAACGATAAAAGAGATATATTTTTCAAAACGCGACATTGTCCGCAAGACTAGGGAAAAATATGACGAACGCGAAATAAACATGATCACGCTTATTTTAAAAGAGGGCAATAAAACAAACGAGTTTTCAGTAAAAGACGTAAAAAATACGGCTTTGTCCGTTTTAACGGCAATCAAAGGCGTAGAACAGGAAATGCTTACGGCAGAATCTTTGAAAAAAGTGAAAGCCGTTTCAAAAAATATGGCTTTAATACTCGTAAACGGTATCTCTAAGGAAAAATGAAATGAAAAAAATCACGTTTCTTTTTGCTGCGCTTTTTTGCGTACAGGTTTTGTCTGCCCAGGAGCAGCCGCTGACAGTCAGCCGCGCGATAGATTATGCTTTAAAAAATAATCCCGGCATTGCCGCGGCCAAAAAAAATGCCGAAAGCGCTTTTTACGCGGCAAATGCCGCAAAAGCGAATTATCTGCCGCGCGTAGACATAACTGCGCTTGCAGTCAAACTTGACGATTCCGTATATCTTGATTTAAACGATATCCGCCGCGCCGTAATAGGAGCGGGAATAATCTCCGGCGGAAATCCCGCCGTTCTCGAACAGTCCATACCATCTTTTGAAAAAAAAATTCTTGACGACACGTTTGTACGCGTGGCGGCGACCTTAACCCAGCCGGTTTTTACCGGGTTTAAAGTTTCCGCAAACGCGAAAATAAAAAAACTTGAAAAAGATATAAGCGAGATCAATCTGCAAACCGCAAAAAATTCCGTAATAACTTCCGTTGTTGAAGATTATTATAGAGTAAAACTTGCGGATAAAGTAATAGAAATACGCGCAGATTATCAAAAAAACATAGAAAATCACGTAGCCAATGCAAAAAAACTTTTCAACGGCGAAATGATTTCAAAAGCAAATCTGCTAAAAGCCGAAGTCGCGCTTGCACAGGCAAAAAAAGATTATCAGAAATCTTTGAACGACAAAGAACTGGCCTCTATACTTTTAAACAATACGCTCGGCATAAAAACCGAAGATACGGAACTTGCGTCGCCAATGGAAATGATAAGCGGCCTCAAAGATGCGGACTTTTACGTTTCAAAAGCTCTAAACGGCAACGGTTCGCTGAAACTTTTAAACGGCAAGAAGCTCATGCTCAAACAAAAACATAAAGCCGCGATCGGCAGTCTTTTGCCTGCAATAGCGGCCATAGGAGAATATCAGATTCTGCGCGACGATCTGACAATGCTTGAACCGGAATGGGCTGTCGGTATAACGGCTTCCATAAACATATTCGGCGGCGGCGCAGATTTTAATAATATAAAAGCTTCGAAAGCCGAAATTGAAGCCGTAGACGCACAAATTAAAAGCGTTCAAAATCTTATATATACCGGAGTCAAAAGGTTATACCATTTATGCAAAACGGCAAAAGAAGATTATGAAGCGCTTGAAACTAATAAAACGCTTGCAGAAGAAAATTTAAAACTTTACAGAGCTTCGTTTAAAGAAGGCCTTGCTACTTCGCTTGAAGTGGTCGACGCGGAGCTTGCGCTTGCAAAAATTAAAACGGATCAGGCAAAAGCCGTTTTCGACTACAATGCCGCTTATGCGGGTTTGCTAAATATATGCGCGCAATCCGAGCTAGGTTTTGCGCAAAGTTCCGGAGAATAATTATGAAATTTTTTAGACTTTTTATTTGCATGTTAGCGCCGTTGGCTTTTTTCGGGTGTTCTCCCGAAAACAAAATCATTATCGGAGAAGTTGACGCTTCGGAAATAGATGTCGGCGTCAAAGTGCCGGGAAGAATTGCGGAAATATTCGTCGCGGAAGGAGAATCCGTCAAGAAAGGGCAAATTCTAGGAAGGCTTGAAGGCAAAGAACTTGACGCAAAACTTAAAACCGTCAATGCCGCTCTGGAAGAAGCGCAGGAACAGTTTTATCTCGCGCAGAAAACGTATTCCAGAATAAAAAATCTTTACGAAACCGAAGTAATACCAAAACAGCAGTTTGACGAAGCCGATTATAAATATAATGCCGCCCGTCAAAAAGTGCAGGCGGTAAACGGACAAAAAGACGAAGTTATGGCATATTATGACGAACTTACCATAACTGCCCCGATAGACGGAGAAGTCGTGCAGATTATTTCAAACCCGGGAGAACTCGCGGCTGCGGGATATCCGATCTTAACTATTTTAAACGCCAATGATATGTGGGCTGTTTTCAATATACGCGAAGACAATTTGAAGAATATATGCAAAGGGGAAACCTACGAAGTATTTTTTCCGGCTTTAGACGCAAAATTTGAAATGGAAGTAACCTATATTTCGGCATTGGGCAGTTTTGCTTCATGGAAACCGACAGCCCAGCAGGGAGATTACGATTTAAAAACCTTTGAAGTAAGACTAAAAAGCAAAACTAAAATAGAAAACCTAAGACCCGGCATGACGGCAAGCCTTTCGCCGGCGGCGGTTTAGGCCTTGTTGCGGCCGGCAACGGCTTTAGTCGGGGGCTTTTGCGGCCCCCCGAACCCCACGCCTCACTTTTTGCAATCGGGTGCTTGCGCACGGCAAATTATAACGACATTTAAAGCCGCTGAAAGCATTCGCGAAAGATTTTAGAAGCAAATTCGGAACTCGCGGCATAACGACTTAAGAGGATGCCGCTCAAACAACCGAATTTGATAATCTTCAAAAATCTTTCGCTCATAGACTCGCTTAGAGGCGGCGAAAGACAACGACAAAAGACAAAGGCAACGACAAGACCAACAACAAAAGCGAAAGACAAAGGCAACGACAACGACGAAATCCCCCGTCCGCTTCGCGTCCACCCCCTTTAAAAAGTGGGAATTAACGGCAACGACTAAAGACAAAGAAAAAAAATTAGTAAATTCCACATTTTAGAAAATCGGAACTTCCCCTTTTGTAAAACGGGGTGGCCACGAAGCGGACGGGGTATTCCGCAAAGCGCTGACGGGATTTCTAGCAAGTGCATGACGGGAAATTTGCCGTTGCCGTAAAATTCCCCTCTACGGAGGGGTGGCAGAGACAAAGTCTCTGACGGGGTGGTCGTTGTTGCTGTTGTCTTTGCCTTTCTAGTTTGCCGTCCGCAAGGACTTTAAAATGAAAGAAATACGCAATATCATCATCAGGGAATTAAAAAGTATTTTCTCAAGCAGGCTGTATGTTTTGGCTTTGCTTGTTTTTCCGATTTTGGGGTGTTTGTTTCTCGGAGGTATATACAGTTCTGGTTTTTTGGTAAAACTTCCGGCGGCGGTCATAGATAATGATAATACGAAAATATCCAGAACGATTATCAGATATTTTGACGCTTCGCCGGACATTGAGATCAAATATAGAATTTCAAATATTGAAGAGCTGAAAGATTTGTTTGCAAAACAAAAAGCCGTGATGGGCATTTATATTCCAAAAGATATACAAAAAAACATAAAAAGACAAAAACCGCAAAATATTCCCGTTTTTGTAAATTCCGCAAATTATATATCCGGAAATATCGTTGAAGTCGATGCAAATACCATTATTACAACCATAGGCGGCGGGATAAAATATAAAACGCTTGTCAAAAGAGGTTTTTCTTCAAAACAGGCGCGGGAACTTTTACTGCCCGTAAAAAACAGTTCGGCAAAACTTTTTAACCCGTCTTTAAATTACAATATTTTTCTTACGCCGGGAATATGGATGTCCGTCATACAGCAGCTGCTGATACTTGCAGGGGTGCTTTCAATTTCAATCGAATTCGATTTAAAAACGGTTAAAACGATGATGCGTTCCTGTAAAAAAAACGTTTTTAAAGCTATGACGGGAAAATTAGCCGTTTATATGGTTTTTTCGTACCTGCATTTTGAAATATTGTACAGAATTTTGTTTCGCATTTTTGGCATACCAATAATTTCTTCTGTCGCGGCGGCAACGGCTTTAAGTATCTGTTTTGCTTTTGCAGCTGTTTCTCTGGGAATGCTTTTGTCGTCGGTTTTAAGAACCACGTCAAACGCTTTAAAAGGATGCCTTATAATTGCGGCTCCGGCTTTTTTGCTTTCGGGCTACACGTGGCCGCCGGAACAAATTCCTACGGCTTTAAGAGCTTTTGCCCAACTTATTCCGCTTACTCCTTTTCTTGAAGGTTTTAAAAAAATTTATGTGCAGGGTCTGGGAATGGAATTTGTAATGCCGTATGCTAAACGGCTTATTTTGTATGGGATCGTATTTTTTATATCTGCATATTTTATCACTTCTGCCAGAGTAAAAAACGCGGGGCGCGCAAAATGAAACTGAAAACTTTAAAAAATGTCATTGTAAGAGAATTTAAAATTTTTTTTAAATCGTGGGATTTACTGCTTATCTGCATAGGAACACCGCTGTTGTTTTCTTTTATGTTTTCGGCACTATACCACAACAGAAGAGCTACGGATATAAATATAGGGATCATAAATGAAGACAATACGGCAATGTCCAGAAAACTTGTCAGAGATTTTGACGCTTCAGAACAGCTTAAAGTAAGACGCAAACCCGGTCAAATAAGCGAAGCATATCCCGACATATTCCGCAACGATTTTAGGGCTTTTTATTTCATACCGAAAAATTTCAGTTCGAATTTGAAAAAAGGAAAAAGCGCGCCAGCTTTTAATGCCGCAGACGCCAGCAGTTTTATACTGTCAAGCAATGCGCTTAAAACGTTTACGCAAATTTCGCTGTCTTTTTCACAAAAACAGTTCGCAAAGATTCTTACGGAAAAAGGATATTCTTACAAAGAAGCAAAAACGGCTTTTTCCCCGATAAACGCCGACATAAGACATATATTCAATGCAAATAATAATTATTCCGATTTTTTAATCCCTGGACTTTTGTTTGCGGTTTTGCAGCAGATACTTCTTGTTTCAATATGTACGACAATAATAACGGATAAAAATTCCGCGGGCAGAAAAGAACTGTACAAAGTTTCCGAAGGAAGTTTTGCTGCGGCTTTTCTGGGCAAAATTATTCCTTACGCATGTACGGGCATTATGCTTACGGCAGTTTACGCTTTAGCCGTTTTTCCGGCAAACGGCATTTTTGTTGGGTCTCTTGCGGGATACTTTATACTTTCAGCGGCGTTTATAATTGCAATTTCGGCTTTTGCGGTTTTAATATCGTCTTTTTTCAAATCGCAGGAAATGGTAATGGCTGTACTGATGTTTTATGCAATGCCGGCAGTGCTTTTGTCCGGTTTTATCTGGCCGCATCATGCCCTGCCAAAAATTTTGAAAGTTGTTTCTTATCTTTTCCCCTCAACTTACGCGCTTAACGAAATCAGGCTTTTTATACTGGGAGATATTGCTCTTAAATATGTCGCGATTCCGTCTGTCTGCCTCATAACTTTTGCAGCAGCCTGCTTTTTTCTTTCATTTTTGGTTTCAAATAAAAAATTCAGCGCGCAATTTACGAAAATTCAGTAAAAAAATCTTCATTTTTTTCACATCTTTTATTTGATTTTTCGCTTCTTCTATTATAGACTATTTATGCGTATCTATAGAGGATTTATAATTGTATATGACTTATCATGAAAGGATTTAACATGAAAAAACTAATCTCTTTTATTATTTTTTCTGTTTTTATGTTGTTTACGGTGAAAACAGCCGACGCTGTTGATGTGTCGGATTATACAAGTTTGAATGATGCCATAAAATCCTCTCCTTCCAACCCTTCCGTAAATGATATAAACTTATCAACCGGCATAATAACGCAGACAGAAAAGTTTTCGGATATTTTAAACAAAACGATAAAATTCAAAAGTACCGACCCGTCTGGAAAAACTATAATTGACGCAAACGCGCATAAAAGTTTTATTTCAAATCAAGGTTCGAATTTATCCTTTGAAAATATTGATTTTCGAAATTCTCACAGCGACGACAACGGAGGGTTTTTACGTGTCATGGCGTCAACGGTCTCTTTTGGCGGCTCGGTCGTAAAGTTTACAAACGGTATATCTGAAGGTCAAGAAGGCGGCGGTGCTTTATCCGCAAGAAACAATTCTTACGTGCATTTCTCGAGCGGCGTAATTTTTGATTCGAATACTGCTTACAATTACGGCGGCGGGTTTTATTCCCACAGGTCTACGCTGGTATTTGACGGCGACGCGCATTTCATAAACAATACCGTAGAATACAGCGGCGGCGGCTTTACTGCTGACACGAATTCAAACATATTTTTTAACGGACATACGGTTCTTAAAGGGAATAAAACTACAGAGAACAACGGAGCGGGCTTTTTTGCCCACAGCGCTTCCGTAAATTTTAATACGGCAGAGCTTGAAAATAATGTAAGCCTCGATAACGGTGGCGGCTTTTATGCGGTACAATCGAATATTTCATTTTCCGGAAAAGCCGTGTTTAGCGGCAACTCTGCAAAACTTACCGGAGGAGCGGCTTCAATAGGAATGTATTCAGATGTCCGTTTTGATGATGAAGCTCACTTTTTGTCAAATACCGCCACAAACGGCGGCGGAGCGATCAGAATATCAAGGTCAAATTTGTCTTTTGCAAAAAATGCCGTGTTTGAAAATAATACCTCTTCGCTGAGCGGCGGCGCAATTGGAGCCGACCACTATGCGACAATATCGTTTAATGACACATCATCTTTCAAAAATAATAAAACAGACGAAAACGGCGGTGCAATTTATGTTCATTCCGGAAATCTAAGTTTAAGCGATACGATTTTTGAAGGCAATACAGCCGTAATGGCAGGCGGCGCAATTTATTTGACAGGCACATCGTTTTCCGAAAAAGCCGTTCTTACCATAAACACAAGCAGCGAAACATTGTTTACCGGCAATAAAGCAAATAATGTCAGCAATGCCATATATCTCGACAACTACAGTTCGGCGGAATTTAATACCGCTTCAGGAGCTTCCGTACAAATGCGCGATGCCATATCCGCCAGCGGATACGATTCAAAAATCATAATATCCGGAGCCGGAGATTTTGATCTTTACAATAGATTAGATTATGCGGACATTACGCTGGCGGCGGCAAGCGGCGCTTCTTTTAACCTCATGAGCGGCGCAAGAGTAAACGCGGGAAAACTTGTAATAGGAAACGGGACTACATTTAACTCAGTGAACAATGCGGGTGATACAATAAACGTCGAAGCCGTTGACATTGACGGAAAACTGTCACTCGAAATTTCTGAAACCGGAGTACACGATAAAATAATCTCTTCAGGAAAAGTAAATATCGGTTCTTCAGCAGAACTTGAAGTGACAACAGATCTCACGGACGCGAATTTCAGAAAAAAAACGTATTTGTTAATTAATACGCCCGAAAGCATAAACGGAACTTTTGCAAACGTTTTGATCACTACGCCTGTTTTTGCATACGCTCCGGAAATGAATTACGGAGAGTTTTTTACAGATTGGGTCAGCATAACTTTGATCGGAGACAATAACATAACCGATTTCTATTCTTCATTGCCGGCTCTTTCATTCAATCAGAGGCAGACGGCAAAAACGTATGACTTTCTTTCTGCCGCAAACTCCGGAGATTTGGACGCGGTGATTTCTCTTATAGAGGCTATGGATAATGACGGAAAGAAAAATGCTTTAGCGCAGGCTTCCGGATATTTTCTCGCAAATGTGATCAGAAGCGCGGCTGTTGACGCGGAAAACAATGAAATATATGACAGAATAAAAAACCATTGCCTTTACGGAGATTCGGAAGACGGCGTTTGGGCGCAGTTTAGAGGCGCTGCAACTACGTATTCGAAAGACGAAAATTCTCTTAACGATTTTAACGATACGTCAAGCGGCGTGATGGCAGGTTTTGACAGGTTTATGGAAGACAAAAAAATTATGCTCGGCGCATACGGAAAATATAACAGCCATAATATTGAGCAGGGACAAAATGAAGCCGAAATAAAAAATACCGGCATCGGAATTTACGGCGGATTTATAGAAAACAAATGGGAAATCAAAGCTTTGGTGTCCGGAAATTATGACAGTTATAATACTAAAAGATATATTTCTTTTGCCGGCAGAAAAGCCAAAGGCGAATTTAACGGCGCGACTTTTGGAGCGGACATAGAAGGAGCCATGAAATTTAAGCTTGACGAATATATTGATTTAAGACCTTATGCGGGGATCGAAGCAAAAAATTCGCGATACGGCGGTTTTAAAGAAAAAGATGCGCAAAGCCTGAGTTTAGAAGTTCACGGAAATTCTTATATACGTTCAGCGGCAAGAATAGGAGCAGGCGCGGTATACGATAACAATGTTTTTAATTGGTATGTAAACGCGGAAGCAAAATATCTTCTCAGTGGAGAATCTCCGGAAGTTGAAAGCATTTTCGAAGGGAGCGACTTGATATTTAGAAGCAGAGGTTCTACTGAAGGCAATATGATTTTCGGAGCAGTTGTCGGAGCGTCCGTAAGAATAACGAAAGAACTTAAAATTTTCGTAAACGGAAGCTATTACGGAGCTGATCATTTCAGAAATTTGTACGGAAACGTAGGAGTAAGATGGAACTTTTGTTATGAACGCAAAGCAAAACAAGACAAACCTGCAAAGAACGGTAAAAATGACAATTACGATCCCGCATTATATTTGCTTGCGCCCGTTGAAGAAGAACCAAAAGAAATGGATGCAATAATTACCTTTGAAGATGCGCCCATATCTTCACAACCGCCGGAAGACGAATACGACCCTGCTCTTGAACTTCTCAGTTCTTCGTATTCTAAGCCGGAAACGGAAAAGCCGGAAGAACCAAAAGAAGAAGAGTACGATGCCGCTCTTGCTTTATTAAATCCTTCCCCCGAACCCGAACCTGAGCAGGAACAGCCGAACATGGAAGACGCCAAAGTCGTCGAAGAGCAGCAGAAAGAAGCAGCTCTCAGAAGAAGTAAACCGGTACTAAAATCGTTCAGTCTCAACATGGCAAATTTTGCGGCAGGGAAATCCGTATTGACCGAAAAAGCAAAAGACAATATAAGACTTCAGGCGGACGAAATAAAAAAGTTTGAATTTGAAAAAATAACTATCGAAGGACACACAGACTCCACAGGCAATGCAGCTTTAAACAAAAAACTTTCAAGAGAAAGAGCAAAAGCCGTATTTGACGTTTTTGAAGAAGAAGGCATATCCCCGAGAAAAATGTCTTACATAGGTTTTTCATCGCTGCTTCCCGTCGCGCCAAACAACACAAAAGACGGAAGAGCGCAAAACAGAAGAGTAGAAATTTTTGTAGAATAACAAAATGATATAAAACAAAAAATCCCGCAAGCGTAAGTTGCGCTTGCGGGATTTTTTTAAGCTGGGTTTAAGCCAGAATTGTCAATAAACCCAAATATTCCATTAGAGGTTTCTAAAAACCATCTTTTTTTCTTTGTCGTCATCCCCGAGAGTCTTTGTCGGGGATCCATTTTCGTCGTAAAACAAAAACATCTTTAGTAAAAA
>JAISDI010000284.1 GCA_031264895.1 Endomicrobium sp.
ACGCAACGCCTTTTTTCTGAATTTTTTTCAGAAGAACGTCAAGCTCGCTCAGCGAAGCGGCTATATGCCTTAACTTTTTCTCGTCTATAACTTTTATTTCCTGTCCGTCGCTCATAAGCGCCATCTCTATGCCGTCAAGCGCCTGCGCAAACAAAAATTTGTCCAGCTCTTCTTCCGATTCAAGATACATTTCTTTTTTGTTCTTTTTAACTTTATACAGCGGCGGCTGGGCAATGTATACGTAACCTTTTTCTATAAGCTGCGGCATATGACGGTAAAAGAAAGTTAAAAGCAGCGTTCTGATATGCGCGCCGTCAACGTCGGCATCGGTCATGATAATAATTTTATGGTAACGCGCTTTGTCTATGTTAAAATCCTGATCGTCTCTGCCTATGCCCGCGCCGATAGCCGTTATAAGCGTTTTAATTTCGTTGTTTGCAAGCATTTTCGTAAGCCTTGCTCTTTCAACGTTCAATATTTTTCCTCTTAAAGGCAATATCGCCTGAAAAGTTCTGTCTCTGCCCTGTTTTGCCGACCCTCCGGCTGAATCTCCCTCGACAATAAACAGTTCCGTTTTTTTAGGATCTCTTTCGGAACAATCCGCAAGTTTTCCGGGAAGAGCCGCTGAATCTAAAGCGCCTTTTCTTCTCGTCATTTCTCTTGCTTTTCTTGCGGCTTCGCGCGCCTCGGCGGCATTGATGGCTTTTTCAAGAATCTGTTTTGCTATGCCCGGGTTTTCTTCAAGAAAAATCGTCAGCGCTTCTCCGACGACCGACTGCGTTATGCCTTCGACTTCTCCGTTGCCGAGTTTTGTTTTCGTCTGGCCTTCAAACTGGGGATTGGGTACTTTTACCGATATTACGGCAATCAATCCTTCGCGTATGTCTTCTCCGGAAAGTTTTAAATCTTTGGTTTTTGAGATTTCATTTTTTTTGATATATTCGTTTACTACTCTTGTAAGAGCCGAACGAAAACCCGATAAATGCGTGCCGCCTTCGATAGTATTGATATTGTTTACGAAAGAAAAAATCTGCTCGTTATAGGAATCGTTATACTGCATTGCGACTTCAACGGAAACGCTGTCTTTTTCTTTTGAAAAATATATCGGGTCTTTGTTTATGACGTTTTTATTGGCGTTTAAATACTGCACAAAAGTTTTTATTCCGCCGTCATAATCGAAAATATGTTCTTTATCGTCTCTTTCGTCGGCAATTCTTATGTGCGTGCCGGCGTTTAAAAAAGCCAGTTCTCTTAAACGGTTTGTCAAAGTGTCGAAAGAATATACCGTTGCGGAAAATATTTCAGGGTCGGGATGAAAAGTAACTTTTGTGCCTCTTTCGTCGGTTTTTCCGGTTTCCTGTACCGGCCCGAGCGGTTTTCCTTTTGAATAACTTTGTTTGTGAGATTTTCCGTCGCGGTAAACTTCGACTTCAAGCAGATCGCTTAAAGCGTTAACGCAGGAAACGCCCACTCCGTGCAGTCCGCCGGAAACTTTGTACGAATTTTTGTCAAACTTTCCGCCGGCATGAAGTTTTGTCATAACTATTTCCAAAGCCGACGCGCCTTTATATTTTGGGTCAGGGTGCGATTCAACCGGAATTCCGCGCCCGTCGTCCAGAACGGTTACGGAATTGTCCGGATGTATGACTACGTCTATATTTTTACAAACTCCTGCAAGAACTTCGTCTATCGAATTGTCTACCACTTCGTAAACCAAATGATGCAGTCCCTGAACGCCCGTAGAACCGATATACATTGCAGGACGTTTGCGGACAGCTTCCAACCCTTCAAGAATCGTAATGTTGGACGCATCATAAGAGTCTTTTTTTAATTCCTCTGACATTTTAACTCCTTAGAGACTAAGTCTCCTCTTTTTTATTTATTAAATTCTTTGCAATCCGCAAGAAATATTAAAATTAAAAATATCCTTTTGACAAGACGTCTTGTTCTACTAATTTTTCGCCGGTAGTTTGTATAATAATATGATTAACCAGTCTTTCAAAAATATCTGCCGCATAAGGATTTTTTTCTAAATATTCTTGGTAATTGCTTCTCTCTAGTTTTCTGCCGTCAACCGTATCAAATTTGGCTCTAACATTAGAAGATATTCTTTTTGCTTTTCTCAGTATTAAAATTTCATCAATATCAGTAGTGGATGTATTGATTGGCGTCATGTCTAAAAAATCACACAACAGGAAGTATTTAGCTCCCGTTACTGCCAGTTTCACGTCATGCGCTGTCGCTGAAGCTTCTTGAAACATTGTTTTATCTAAGTTAGTTTTAATTTCTGCCAGAATATAACCTAGATTTGTGCAAAGAGTTTTTGTTTCAGATTCATTAAAGTTTTTCATATAGGATGACTTAATATAGAGTTCCCTGCTAACTGAAAAATCATGATTTTTTGTTTTTATAAGCATTCCTCCGCCTATGCCGGGCGTATTTAAACTTGATTCAAAGTAAATAGAAGAATAAATGGAAGTTTGAGAGTTAATGTTACCGCTAAACCTGCTATCCTTTGTTTTTAGGCACTTCTCAACTAATATCGGCAAGAATTCTTCCAGCACTGTATTATCTAGCTTTAATTGCCCTTTCTGTCTGTATAGAAAATCATTTGGACTGTCAAAAATTAATTCTAAGTCAATGTAATTTTTATATTGGTTCAATAATTTGACCATTTTATGTATTATTATCGAAATATCCGCATCTTCTACTGCGAATAAATCATTAACCCATTTTTCGTATATTTTAATGGCTTTATCAAGTCTTTCTATGTCAGACTTGGGTAACTTATCGCTATTTCTTGTTGCAATAAGTTTTTCTCCATGTACCCCTTTTTTCATATTATCTCCGATTTCATTATTTTTTCAGCGTTATTAATAGCAGATAATATAAGTTCATAACTTTTATAACCCGAAGAAATCTCGTCTAACTTTCCTTTTAGATAACTTTTTGCTATTTGCCGCGCCTGATCGATAACATCTTGCTCAGACGGCATATTGTGGAACTTATTATTTCTAAGATGCAGTATATCCTCATAAATTAACTGTCCGAATTTGTTTTTAAACATTCTTTCTTGTTTTAAAGAAAGCGGTAATTTGAATATAGAAGTTGCGATATTGTATACCAACTCACTATTACAAATTTCTATACCCAAAACTTTAGATTCCCGCCCTACAATAAATATAAAACTAGAATCATCTTTTGAAACTCTTATTAATTCCTTAAAAGTTAATGCAATGTCTATACAATATTGTATGACCGTAAATAATCTATTTCCCCTATGTTTACGATTAGAACCAAACTCTTGTTTAGCTATATCCAGAACATTGAACCCAAGCGCTTCTACGGAAGCCCTATACTGCTGGTGATAATTAAACACATTTATATAGGGGGGAGAAGTAATAACAACATCAACCGTATCGTTTGGTATGCCGGCATACCTGGCATCACAGTTAATAGCAGTTATTGGTTTTACGCAATATGGTAAATTTATTATATTTGTTTTTAAATTTTCCCATTTCACAAACAGTTTATCAAGAGTAGGGTTTGTGTATAAATCTAATATGACCATTAATAGAGAAAGAGTGTTTTTAACATATTGACTGCGGCTCAGGGTTATACTATTTTTTATCGCAGACGTCATTTGTTTAGAATTATTTATTTCAAAGAGGCTGTTCTCAATTTCTTCCGAGAGAGACTGTCTTTCGTATAAATTAAGATTGCATAGTTCATAAAATTTTGACATATAAAATGCGGAAACGTTTATCTCTGTACCGATAGCCTCGACCCCGACCCTGGCGCATTCATATAAAATAGTGCCTGAACCTAAAAATGGGTCGTAGACTACATCGCTGTTTTTCACATATTTTGACAAAAGAGCTTCAATAAATTGGGGCGAGAACTGCCCTCTCCAAGCAAAAATGTTTGAACGTTTTTTATTTTCAATGTTCAATAATGATTGAGCTAAATCAGATTTATTAACGGAAATGTTATGATAAAAAGCGTTCTCTGTCAGCCTAAAGTCAATAGAACTGTACAGAGCTTTTTTTAAATCTGTTTTTTGCCTGTCATTTAATGATACCGCCGATTTCATAAAACTCCATCTTATCGTGTTTATATTAAAACTTTTACAAACTGCAACAAGAATACAACGACTATCCCGCCGCAACGGCGCGGCACCCCGACAGTCAATGACTGTCATAAATTTTACGACGACGACAAAATGGATTCCCGATAAAAACTTTCGGAAATGACAAACTAATGAAATCATTTTTGTCGTCATGCCCGCAGTTTTCTGCAATGTTGTAATTCTTTTGAAGCCTGCCCCGTGATGTCTTAACACGTGGGCATCCATGCTAAATACACATCAGTGGGTTGATTTTACGACCACGACAAAAAATAAAGGAACGCTGCTTTTCTAATTTGCCGCCTGCTAAGGCTTTGCAGCCCGCTAGGGCTTTGCCATCTTCTGCAAAGACCTACTTTATTTTTACGTTAATGTTTTTTAGTTTCTTGCTGCTTAGATATTGGTTTAGTTTTTTAAGTATTTCTTTTTTGCGGATCATTATTTCGTTTACCGCGGCGCTTGAATCAGTTTCGGCATAGATTACCCCGTTTTTGTAGCCGCTTATTTCTACGCCTGAAATGCCGAGTTCTTTTTCCCAGACTTTTATAACCGCAAAAAAATCTTCGTCTAAACCCAGCTCTTTTTTTACCGCTTCCATTATCTCGGAAACTTCGGTAAAAGGCACTGCTTACACTCTCATGGGCATTACTACGCAGATATAATTTTTGTCTTGTTCAGGAGCGAGCGTGGCGGGATTTAATGCGTTTGTAAATTCGAAATTCGTAAAATCTCCGTCAATATTTTGCAAAACTTCTTTTATAAAGTTAGGATTAAAATTTATTTCGGTCGGTTCGCCTTTATAATCGATTTCAACTTCAACTTCTCCGGAACCTAAACCTGCCGTCGAAGCTGAAATTCTTAACATGTTCGGGCTTAAATAAAATTTTACCGCCGAAGATCTGTCAGAAAGTTTGTCTCCGCTAAGTAAAGCCATCTGTTTTACCGCAGTGAGCGTGTCTTTAACGCTGAGTTTTACTTTTGATTCGCTTTTTTTCGGTATTACCTGCTCATAATTCGGGAAAATGCCCTCAATTAAAGTCGAAAGAAAAGTAATATCGCCTATTTCCGCGGCGCATTGGTTTTCTGCAATTCCTATTTTTATATCTTCAATTTTACTGTCCGAAGCTGATATGAGCCTTAACATGTCGTTTACGGCTTTTGTCGGAATTATGGCTTTACCTTTTATTTTTGTTCCCAATCCTTCGGTCACGTATGCAAGTCTCCTGCCGTCCGTCGCAACCATTTTTAAAGAATCTTCTTCGGCTATAAAATAAACTCCGTTTAAAACGTATCTTTGCGAATCTTTTGATACGGCAAAAACGGTCTTTTTAAGCATAGAAGCAAAAATGTCTTTTTTGATAATAAAATTATTTTCTTTAGGAAATTCCGGAATTACAGGATATTCGGATTTTGAAATTCCCATAAGAGTAAATCTTGATTTTCCGGATTTTATGTTTATTTGGTTTGTGTCGTCGGCTTGTATTTCTATATCTGCATCCGATGAAAGTTCTTTAATTATGTCGGCAAATCTTTTTGCGGGTATTGTTATGCCGCCTTCCTGCGCTATTTCGCCTTTGATATGACATTTTACGGCTATTTCGAGATCGGTAGATGAAAGTTTTATTTTATCCACTTCTGTTTCAAACATAAAATTTGATAATACCGGTAAAGTACTTTTTGACGATACCACAGGCAAAATGGTTTGAACTCCTTTCATAAGTTCGTCTTTTCCACAAATTACTTTCATCTAATCCTCCTTATTTTATAAGCAAAAGACAGTTATTGTAGTAGTGCGCAGTATAATGTTGATAATATTTTTTTATGACAAAAAATTCATGGTTATCAATATAAATTTTTAAAAAGTTCAGTCATGAAATTATGTTGATAAATCAAAAAAGTTATTAACACAATTAACGGGGTTTTAAAAATATTCAATATTATACAATTTTTGTAAAAGTTATACACGATATTGATAATGCGCCGTTTATTTTAAATCCTGCGAAAATACGAAAAAATCGGGCTTATTCGTATAAACTTCAATACGCATATTTTTGTAACATTTATTTATCTGCGATTTTCTTAATGCTTTTCTTTTGCCGGACTCTTGAACAAAATATGCTTTGGTTATAACGTTATTTTTGCATGTAAGTTCTATAAAAGAATCGCCGCCTTCTTCAAAAATTATGGCGTTTCCGTCAAGAACATTATTTTTAAAATTGACTTTAGATGCCGGCTTTCCGCTTCTAAAATAAGTTTTCAATTCGCCTTCAGCTTTTCCGTCTACATATTCTATTTCCGCAGAAATTTTGCCGTCTTTATAATATGAGGCTGCAATGCCGTGCGCCAATCCTTGTAAATAAGGAATTGTTTCGGTAAGATTTCCGTTTTTGTCATAAACCGTTTCTAAACCGTCAATTTTGTTGTCTTTATATTGCGCTTGGGAATTTAATTGTCCGTTAAAATAATATTTTTTTGCAGTTCCTTGCGCAATTCCTTGATTAAAATTAAATTCGTATTCGAGAAAACCGTCTTTATTGTAAATTTTTACCGTTCCGTTAGGGTTTCCTTTATAACACGGCATATTATAATAAATAGTTCCGTCCTGATAGTAACCGATCAACGCTCCGTGCGCTTTTCCGTTAATAAAATATCCCGACATTTCGCGCTGTCCGTCGGGATAAAAGCGTTCCGCATAACCGCTGTAAGCTTTTGCATTTTTTTTAGCCGTAATACATATTGCGCTGCTGAAAAAAACGTCTTTTGACAAAGGATGCTGTTCTGCCCGCAAAGATGCGGCTGGAATGATGATAAATAAAAACGGCAAAAACTTTAAAAAAGTTTTCTTCAAAATAGACATTTGAGCATTTCTCGCCTAAAACAAAATTTATTCTTCCGCAATTCTTATTTTTTTCATTATCTGGTTAAGTTTAGCATTGAAATACGGGTCGGAATTCATTTTTTCTTTTATTTTGTTGCATGCATGCATAACAGTGGTATGATCCCTTCCTCCGAAAGCGTCGCCTATATCGTTTGTGGAAAATTCGTCGGTCATTGTGCGCGCCAAATACATTGCAATTTGTCTGGGGAAAGCAATCGCGTCGGTTCTGCGTTTGGATTTCATGTCCCTTAAATCTATATTAAATTCGTTTGCCACTACTTTCTGTATGTTTTCTATTGTTATTTGTGTTTCCGCAGAATCTACAATAATGTCTTTCAATATTTTCTCCACTGAATCAACCGCAAGAGGCGTGCCTGTAAAAGCCGAGAAAGCCGTTATGCGCAGAAGAGAACCTTCAAGCTCTCTTATATTGGATTTTACGCGCGTCGCGATATACAAAATAACGTCGTCGGGCACATATAATTTTTCGTCTTCGGCTTTTTTGCGTAAAATTGCTATCCGCGTTTCTAAATCCGGCGGCTGAATATCGGCTATAATGCCCCACTCAAAACGGGAAATAAGCCTTTCTTCAACTTTTTCAAGCTCTTTTGGCGGCCTGTCCGAAGAAATAACTACCTGTTTTCTCGAATCGTACAAAGAATTAAATATGTAAAAAAATTCTTCCTGCGAACTTTCTTTTCCGACTAAAAACTGTATGTCGTCTATCAAAAGACAGTCCAAACTTCTGTACTTGTTTTTAAACGAAGTCATTTTGTCAAAACGCAGCGATTCAATAAATTCCGTCGTAAATTTTTCGGCTGTGGTATAAAGCATGCGCAGCTGCTGGTTTGACTGCTTTATATAATTTCCTATGGCGTGGAGCAGATGCGTTTTTCCTAAACCGACGCCCCCATAAATAAAAAGCGGATTAAACTGTTTTCCGGGATTTTTTGCAACGGCTTCCGAACAGCCGTGCGCAAACCTGTTTGAAGAACCTACCACAAAACGTTCAAAAATATACTTAGGATTGATTTGATCTTTTTGCGAAATCGGCGCGGAAACATCCGCAGGCGCAGGCGTGTTTTCGACTTTTGCAAGAATCGGCGTTAAATCTTGCTGCGGTTTTAGTTCAAGAATAACCTGTTGTCCGGTTTGTTCCGATAAAGTTTTTTCAATATTTTTTTGCTGATGACTTTCTATCCACTGCGAAAAATAAATGTTCGGCACAGCAACGGTAAAAATATTGTTCTCCAAAGTAAGCGGTTTTAGCGGCGCGATCCATAAATTATAGGTTTCTTGCGTAACCGAAAGATTCATGTTATCCACAACTTTTTTCCATAGGTCATTTACTAAATCATTCATATTTTCCCCAAACTTATCCACAGCTGTGGATAAAGATATAAACCGGACATTTTTTTATGTAAAAATCGTAATTTTAAAAATCAATTTTTTATTGGAAAATTATACATTTTTTGATTTCAGCCGTCAAGCGTAAATAATCTGAAATAGAAAGTTTATCAGGCCTTAAAAGCGGGTCAAGATTGCAGGTTATTAAGATTTTATTTGCTTGACTTTTTTCTAAATTTTTGAATGAAGAAAGACAGTTCAAAATCGTTTTTCTGCGCATTGAAAAACTTTGTTTCACAAGCGCGAAAAATAAAGGATCCGGAACTTCGGAAATTTTATTAACAAGCTTTATTACGGACGAAATTACTTTAGGCTGCGGATTAAAACATTTCGGCGAAACGTCAAACAAAATTTCTGCATCCGCATAATATTGCGTAAATATCGAAATATATCCGTAATCGTTTGTTCCCTGTTTTGCGGCAAGTCTGCCGGCAACTTCTTTTTGAAGCATAAAAACGCACAGCTTCCAGTTTTTTAAAGGCAAAATTTTCTGAATTATGGCCGTACCGACATTATAAGGCAAATTCGATACAAACTTCCCCAGATAATCTGGTTTTACCGCCGGATAATCCGGTATATTATATTTAAGAAAATCGATATTTATAATATCAATGTTTTGCGCATTATGAAAAGTAAAATAATGGTTCAGGCTTGTAAAAAGATTTTTGTCGATTTCAATCGCAGTCAACCGTTTGACCGACGGCTGCATAATTTTCGTAAGAATCCCTTTCCCCGGCCCGATTTCAATAATTTCGTCTTCAGTCGTGAGCTGTGCGGCCCGCACAATATTATTTGCAATATTATTATCGATTAAAAAATTCTGCCCGTGTTTTTGACGCATAATCCCCCAGTATAATTGCCGTTATCATTTTCCTATACAAAAAGTTCCGAAAATAGTGTCCAAAATATCATGCGGCACGTTTATTCCCAAAATTTCCTCAAGCGCCGTTATAGCATTTTTGATTTCAAAACAGGCAATTTCATCTTCGCTTTTTGATTCCACTGCTTGTTGAGCTTTTAAAATGTCATTTTGAACTTCAGTCAAAAGTGCAAAATACCTTGAATTTACAAGCAAATATTCATTATTTAAATCTGAAATTCCGGCATAATTTGCAATTGTGTTCATAATTTCGTTAATGCCTTTGCCGGACTTTGTGGAAACGTTTAAAAACGCATTAAATTTTCCCAGAATTTTTATATCTTTTTCATTGATTTTTGAAGGTAAATCGCATTTATTAAGCACACCTATTATATATGCGTTTAAACAGGACTCATTTAGATATTGCGCTATTATAAGATCGTTTTTATCCAAACTTTCAGAAGAATCAAAAATCCAGACAAGTATATCGGCTTTGTTCGCCGCTTCTTTTGAGCGTTCCTGTCCCAAAATTTCAATTGAATTTTCTGCGCGGGTTCTCAGGCCTGCGGTATCTATTATTGTAAGCGGTATGCCGCGGCAGTCTATGGTTTCTTCTATTGTGTCTGTTGTTGTTCCTGCAATTTCAGTTACTATAGCGCGGTTTTTACCTAAAATTGAGTTTAAAAGCGAAGATTTTCCGGCATTGGGTTTTCCTATTATTGCGGCTTTTAAACCTTTTTGCAGGCATTGGCTTATTTTGTATGTGTCAAGCAGTTTTTTATTTTCGGCCATTGCTAAACTTATCATTTCTTTTTTTTGTTTAGCGCTCATAAACGGAATATCATCTTCCGGATAATCCAAAGAAGCTTCAAGATAAGCAAGCAAAGTTATAAGAGAATCTTTTATTTTAGTAACTTTTGCCGAAAATTCTCCCGCGACATTATTTAATGCCGCCCTTGCCGCAGTTTCGGTTTTGCTTGTTATCAAAGCGCAAACGGCTTCGGCTTCGGCAAGATCTTTTTTTCCGTTCAAAAAAGCCCTGTACGTAAACTCGCCGGGAGCTGCCGCACGCGCGCCGTTTTTGTATAAAAGATTTAAAACTTTGTTTATTATCACAGGGTTTCCGTGCAGAGATATTTCAACAAGATTTTCGCCGGTATAAGTTGTCGGCGCTTTAAAAAAAGCGCAAAGCGTTTCGTCGACTTTATTCCCGCCGTCGACAATATATCCGTGCATAACTTGTTTTTCCACGCCGGAAGACGAGCAAAAAATTTTTCTCACTATTTCAAAACTCTGCGCGCCGCTTACGCGCACAACTGCAATTGCCGCCTGCCCCGCCGCAGTAGAAAGCGCCGCTATGGTATCTTCGCTCAAATATTTCATAATTATATGATTATACAAAAAGCCCTAGCGGGCGGCAAGTTAGAACGACCACGACAAACGCATGGAAACCTATGTTTTTTTGTCAATCCCGACCCCGTAGCGTCTAAATACGGGGTCGGGATTGACAACTTGGCCGCTTTTTTCATTTGATATTTACAATGATTTATGCTATATCTATGTCGGTACACCCGATATGCCTCTGTCTTCGGACAAGCACACTTTATCGGGTTTTTAAATAACAAACTCTTAATATATATTTGACATTTAATTTGATTTATGCTATATAATTACCAGCACACCCGGTATGCCTCTGTCCTCGGACAAGCAAACTTTACCGGGTACTTTTTTTTGTAAGGATAAAAACATGAAATATACAAAACCTGTTTTGACTTACGAACAGCAAGCGGAACTTTTAATTTCACGCGGACTTATTGCCGATAAATCAGATTTGATAAATAAATTGAAGGAAGTCAATTATTCTCGTTTAAGCTCATATCTCGACCCATATTTTGATTTATCAACTTGCAAATATAAAACCGGAACAGATTTTAAATTCGTATGGGAAAACTATACTTTTGACAGAAGGCTGAGACTGGTTGTTTTAGACGCTATAGAAAGAATAGAAATAAGTATAAGAGCAAAACTGGTCTATGAATTTACTAACAAATACGGAGCATTTGGGTATTTAGACAAAAAGAAAATTCCCAATATAGACAATGACAGATATAATAAATGGTTATCTGAAATACAAAATGAAGCAAGTAAAAGCAAAGAAGTTTTTATACAAAATTTCTATAAAAATTACTCTTTGAGTAAAGATTTGCCGATTTGGATTTTAGTAGAAATTATGACTTTCGGCAAGCTTTTAACATTCTTCAGAGGAGTTGACGATAATATCAGAAAAACAATAGCCTCGTGTTACAATACAAATGATGAAGTTTTTAAATCTTGGATGTTGACACTTAATACTATAAGAAATATTTGTGCCCATCATTCAAGGCTTTGGGATAAAATATTGGTAACAAAGCCAAAAATTCCGAGACTTAAACATGATACAAACTGGTCTGTTCCTTTACAGATAAAAAATACTAAAATTTTTTGTATATTAACGATTTTAGCATATCTCATAAAAATCATCGCCCCGCAGAGCAAATGGAAATCAAGGCTTTTAGATTTGTTTAACGATTATAAAAACATACCTCTGTACAAACTAGGTTTTCCTAAAGGCTGGGAAAATATAGATATGTGGAAAAATTAACTCACCGCGAAATTAACCCACTAGTAATTCATATTTTGCTTTAGCAAAACGCTTTTTGTGCCTTTAATTACTCATTACTAACTACTAATTACTAATTATCTGTTTCCCGAATTCTTCGGCTTTTGCCAAATAATCGGTTTCTTTGATTTCACCTTCTACGTTTATTCCTATTGCTTCAAGCGTGCCGAGATTGTCCCATTTCATGTAAGAGCTTATAAAACCGAAACTTTTTTTGATTCCGTCCAAAACCGAAATATTTTCATCGCCGGCTGCTATCAGCATTGCGGACGATTTGATTTTTAAAGGTCTTTTTGCGTCGGTTTTTAAGTATGCGTACAGTTTGTCGATAAAAGCTTTTATCTGCGCGGGGAAAGAAAACCAATATAAAGGGAAAGCAAATACTATCATATCGGCTTTTTCAAGCAGAGGTTCGGCCTTTGAAAATTCGTCTCCGGCAGCGCAGGCTCTGTCTGCGCTCCAGCATTTGTCGCAGGCAAGACAGCCGTTGATTTTTTTAAATGCGGCTTCAAATTTTGACGTTTCATGTCCGGCAGACTGCGCCCCTTTGATAAAAGCGTCCGCAAGCATTTCACTGTTACCGTTTTTGCGCGGACTTCCGGTAATAACCAAAATGTTTTTCCCCATATTACACCCCCCTTTAAAAAAATAATTAGTAATGAGTAGTTAGTAATTAAAGACACAAAAAACGTTTGCGAAAGCAAACCTGTTATTATGCGCTGAAAGCGTTCCTAGATTACTAATAGGGGCTCTTTAAAAATATTAAAAGTTTGTCTGAACTCGTTTTAAAATCTCGTCGTGAAAAAAATTAACGACAGCCGCTGACAAACTTTGTTTCCAGTGTGACGACTAAAGGGGTTTTTAGAGAGATCCTGTTAGTAATCGTTTGCGAAAGCAAACCTCTTATTATGCGCTGAAAGCGCTCCTAAATTACTAATTACTAACTACTAATTAACAATTATTTGTAATTATTATAATGTATCTTTTCAGAAAAAGAAATAAAAAATGCCCCTTCCCGTAGTTAAACGGGTCGGGGCATTGAGTTAAAAAGGCACGTTTATTTATTGTATGCGCCAAAAAGCATTGCCGTGTATATGCTAAAAGGTTCTTCAAGCAGAATTTCCGGAGTTTTTGCCGATGCCCAAACGTTTAGCGAGCCGTTTCCGTAGATTATGCAATCGTCAACGGTTTTATTATTGTCGACGTCAAAAACGGTCATATGAATTGAAACTCTGTCTCTTTTTCCGCTTACTGCCGTCATTCTGTCTTCCCATTTTATAATTTCCGGGTACACTATGTGCTTAAATCCGTTTTGTTTTGCGTAAGATTTTGCCGCTTCGATCGACATGACTTGTTCTACAAGAGAAACGCCGCCCGTGTATTTTCTAAAAGCAAAAATTAATTTTTCGGCAACCTGCAAGCCCGTTTGAGGATACACAAGCCTTTTATATTTTCCGTCTGCGGGCATTATGATCGCTATTTTATCGGAAGGTTTTAAAACCGGTTTTGCGGCCCCGAGATTTTTTGAAGCCCTGTTGTCTATTTTGTAAGCCGGCGTACAAGCCTGCAAAACAAAACCGCAAAACAATAACAAGCACAAAGATAAAACTTTTTTCATTTTAAAATCTCCTTTTCCTCAAAAACATCGAGTTTTAGTATTGTATTAAAAAATAAACCGCAAGACAAGAAATATAAAACGCCTGTTATTGCCGTCTGCTTTCAAAATTTAAATAACAATTACGCTTGAATTCCTTGCGGGAAATGTTCAAAAAAGATAAAATTTATAAATGATTTTTGTAAACGCGGCTGATGACGGACGCGTATACTATTTTATGGTGAGGCAGATTTTATTTTTATGAAAAAAATTGAATTGTTGTCAGGGGACGAAGCGCTTGCCCGCGGCGCTTATGAAGCGGGACTGAAATTTGCGGCATCTTATCCGGGAACGCCGGCTACGGAAATTCTGGAATATCTTGCAAAATTTGACGAAATCGACGCGCAATGGTCGGTAAACGAAAAAGTGGCTTATGAAGTGGCTTTGGGCGCTTCGATCGCGGGAGTACGAAGCATTTATTCTTCAAAACATGTCGGGATAAACGTGGCGGGGGATCCTTTAATGACGTCGGCATATACCGGCGTGGGGGGCGGTTTTGTAGCTGTAACCGCCGACGATCCGCAGCTTCAATCCTCGCAAAACGAACAAGATAACAGGCTTATAGCCAAATTTTCAAAACTTCCCATGCTTGAACCTTCCAGCCCTGCCGAAGCTTACAAAATGGCAAAAGAGGCATTTGATTTAAGCGAAAAATTTGATACGCCCGTTATAATACGTTTAACTACCAGAGTAGCTCACACAAAAGAAAACGTTGAAACCGGCGACAGAACGGAAATAGAAAACAAACCTTTTACGCCCAATGCCCAGAAATATGTTATGGTGCCGGGTCACGCTTATAAAAAACATATAGCTTTAGAAGCAAAACTTGCCGAACTTCAAAAATCCGCGCAGCAATCAGAACTTAATACCATGCAAATCAATGATAAATCTTTGGGAATAATTGCCGACGGGGCTGCGTATTTGTACGCAAAAGAAGTTTTTCCGGACGCTTCATTTTTGAAATTGGGTTTCGTTTATCCTTTCCCGGACGAAACAATTAAAAAATTTGCAAAAGAAGTCAAAGAACTTTACGTGATAGAAGAACAGGAACCGTTTATCGAAGAGCATGTCAGACAGCTCGGCATTGACGTAAAAGCAAAAGACATTTCTTACCGTATAGGCGAATTAAGCCCTGCTTTGGTAAAAGAAATAGTTGAAGGAAAAATAAAGACCGAAAAGCCGTCCACTGCCAGAAAACCGGTTTTGTGTCCGGGATGTTCGCACCGTTCGGTTTTTTATGCTTTAAAAAAACTTAAAGCCGTCGTGGCGGGCGATATCGGCTGTTATACTTTGGGCGCTTTAAAACCTTTGGAAGCTCTGCATACCACAGTGTGTATGGGCGCAAGCGTCACGATTATGGAAAGCCTTTCAAAAAATCTCGGGCACGATAAAGTTGTCGGCGTTATAGGCGATTCGACTTTTGTGCATTCGGGAATAACCGGCCTTGTAAACGCCGCGTATAATCAGGCGAAAGGGCTGCTTATAATTTTGGATAATTCCAATACGGCAATGACAGGCAGCCAGCCAAACCCGGCAACCGGTGTCAATGCAAAAGGAAAACCGACAAAAAAATTGATACTTAAAGAAATATGTAAAGCCGCCGGCGCGGACATAGTCGAAACTATGGACGCTTTCGATAAAAATCTACAGAACAAAATAAAAGAGCTGATGTCAAAAGATGCTCTTTGCGTACTGATCGCAAGATTTCCGTGCAGAATGATAGACCGAAGCAGGCAGTCGCCGCCGGTTTTCAATAAAGATAAATGTATTGTGTGCGGCGCGTGTTTGCAGGTCGATTGTCCCGCGATATATAAAAATGCGGACGGAAAAATTACGCTTGACGCATTTTTGTGCGTCGGCTGCAATGTTTGCGTGTCCGCGTGCAAGGTTGATGCGCTTCATAGGGCGCAATAAAGTTTTATGGCGGAGACAGAGATAAACGGTTATACTCTGTAAAAGCGGTTATAGACGGACAAAATTGTCGCAGGAGACAAAAATGAGCGATAAAGTTATAAATATTTTATTTTGCGGTACGGGCGGGCAGGGAATTTTGACCGCGGCGGAAATCGTTTCGCTTGCGGCAGTTTATGACGGGTACCATACAAAAAAATCCGAAGTACACGGCATGGCGCAAAGAGGCGGTTCTGTGGAATCGCACGTGCGGTACGGGAAAATTGTTTATTCGCCGCTTATAGAAGAAGGCGGCGCGGATTTTTTGGTTTCGTTTCATAAAGGCGAACACGACAGAATGAAATATTATCTTTCAAAAGACGGCGTTGATTTGTTTGCCGATTTTGAAGATGCGGAAAAAAAGGTACAAAACAAAAAATTTATAAACACTTACATGCTTGGCGCGCTGTCAAAATATTTGGACATAAACAGAGAAAGCTGGCTAAAAGCTCTTGAAGCGGGTTTTAAAGGAAAGTTTGTCGAAGAAAACAGAAAAGTTTTTTTGGAAGCCGCAGCAAAAGGATAGATAATGAGTTTATTGTCATTTGAAACTTTTTGTATAGAATTTTATGCCGAACATACGAATTCGGCAGGATTTCAAGTATACGACAAATTTGTAAAAAGCGGTTTGCTTGAGATGCTCAAAACAGATTATGAAGATTTGCACGGAATGTCTTTTGAATGGCTGATGCGTTTTTTTGACGATTATTTGCGGGATAAATGATATGCGCTTATTTCACGGGTCAACTTTAGCGATAGAAAAACCGGAAATAATAACTGCCGAGCAAGGCAGGGATTTTGGCAGCGGTTTTTATACTACCGATATAAAAGAACAGGCAGCAGGATGGGCTAAACGTAAAGCTAAAATTAAAAAAGATAAAACCGCAAAAGCGATAATATCGGTTTATGAGTTTGACGAACGCAATTATAATAAATTAAAAGTAAAACATTTTTTCTTGCCTGATGCCGAATGGCTTGACATGATTTGCAAGTGTCGCGCCAATACGAATTATACTCACGGATACGATATCGTAACGGGCAAAATAGCAAACGACAATGTCGGCGAAACCATATCTTTTGTGGTAAATGGAATAATGAGACGCGAAGACGCTTTGGAAAGACTGAAATTTGCGAAAATAAACAATCAAATATGTTTCAACACGCAAAACGCGCTGTCTTTTTTAAAATATGAAGGTTTTGAAGAAGTCTAAAACGATTGCGTTCTTTTAATTTTTGTCGTTGATCAACCCACTGATTTGTATTGAAAATGGATGCCCCCCGTGTAAAAATAAGGATTGTGCGCTCACATCTCGCGCCCGCCGCAAGACTCGCGCTCCTCTTATTCGTCGCGCTGCGGCTGGGGCAGGCTTCAAAAGAATTACAGCATTTCCGAAAATTTCGGGCATGACAGTAAAGAT
>JAISDI010000002.1 GCA_031264895.1 Endomicrobium sp.
TTTCATATTCACCATTTTCTTTTAAGTAGAGGTACGTTATATAATTCTCAATCGCCAAAACCTTCTGCTTTTGACGCCTTCTTTTTTGTTTGTTTTCCCCAGCTGCTTTCATTTTTACGATCAACTCCTCTTTTTCTTTTACTTTTGCTATTAACTTTTTCACCAAATCGTTTGAAGACTCCTGCGCCCATTCTTGCGCTTGTTTATAATCATCAGCTGTAACAGATGGCATAAAATACTCAATTTCATTGTTTGAATAGTATTCTAGTTCTTTTTCACGCTTTAAACGTCGGTATTCAGCATCGCGCCTTGCGGATTCCTCTCTTTTATATGCCTCCCACCTTCTTAGCATAACGATATGAGTCGGCAATGGTTTGTTTGCCATTTTTGCGATCCATTCAATCTCGCAGTCATAGCGACCTGCATTCCCGTCATTCCCGCCGCGCTCTTTGCCATCGGTCATGATGTCAAGGTCGTGGAATCCGTGCAACCGATCATAACTTATTGGCAAATCATGGCCTGACAGCCTTATTTTTAATTCATCAAAATTGTATCGAGATTCATTCCCCGTTACCTCCTCCCAATTTATTATCGTTATGTACCGGCTGCTTGATAATTTGCTTCCTTCAGTTTTAATATCAAAGCCCATTTTTTTAAGCGCCTTTTCATAAAAGTTGACTATATCATCGTGCTTAGTTTTGAGCCGTATAACGCGCGGCGCCTTGCCAATTTTCTTTTCTTCCATTTTTTCTCTCCGGCGTACCGACCCGCCGGCAAGGTCTGTTTGTTTTTTGCCGCATTTAAGCGGCTTATTTTTTTACGCCGCCATACGGCGGCGCGGTTTCCTTGTTTACGCGATTTTGTAACTATATTTTTCCCCATGCAAATAAATATCAGCGCATTTGCCATAGCGCTCAAAAAGTTGGTGCGTCAGTTCTTTAGCTTTCTTCTTAAAAAACCACACTGAGCCAAGCATACTTTTCGGCATCCACATACCGGCGTTAAACCCGCCGCTTCCAATTGAAACCGGCACAACGATTTGAACCGCTTTTTCCGATTCGCTTCTAACGCGGAAAGTGTAAAACTCATTAGTTTCGTCGCTGATTTTGACATCGACCGTCTTAACCATTTTTGCAACTTTCCAGGCTTCTTTCAGTGCCTCACTCATTGTGAGACCGTCCGATTTTTTATAGAGGTGCGCGTTTTTAAAAATCCAACTTCTATTGTACTTCATTTTTTTCTTCCCGGCGTACCGACCCGCCGTAAGGTCTGTTTGTTTAAGGTTTGTTTTACCTTATATATATATATTAACCGAAGCCGCTTAGGTTTGTCAATAAAAAAACGCCTTTTTTCGTGATTTTTTTGCGATTTCTACTAAACATTTGTTTAGTAGTTTTGACAGGCTAAATCTATATATAATATAGACTTAGCCGAAAAGAACCACGTAAGCGGCTTAAAACCACATGATTTTCACCGGTTTTCTTCTATAATAAAGGACTAATTTTTTTAGGAAGACGGTTAAAAAAACAAAGCTGCGCTATCTGCGCGGCCTCATTTTAGCCGGTTAATTCTTTTGGTCAACTAAAAAAGCTGAAGGCGGCTGCCGGTTTAGCGGCCGGCTCTGACTCCCCCTGAGCATGGCCGCTGTTCTCGTTCTCAAAGACCGAGCCCCGCGCCCGTCATAGGCTTCGGCAACCAGCGGCTTGTTCCCCGCAGCGCGTATGGCGTAGGCTTCCGATTAGACATATACCCTGTTCATATACCGCCGGATAGATTCCTCTTCGGTATGGGTAACGAGCTTAATCATAAAATCACCCGGTTTCATCGTTTTTGTCGCGGCGGCAAAGGCGTCCCCGTCCGTGTTGTAAACGCCCTTTACCTCCGCGCCGGAAATGACTACACGCTTCCCGGCGTATTTTTGTCGTAATTCGTCTTTATGGGCTTCAAAATAAGCCTGCTCTTTTTCCAGCATAATACAAACCTCTTTAATTTAAGGATACCACCGCCGCCCAGCCCTTTCTTACTGCCGCCGGGGGCGTTATTTAGTTACCTTAAAGCCTGAATCTCTAAGGCATTCATAAATTCGTTTCTTTATTATTTTTGCTATCGCGGGAGCCTTTTCAAGAGAGTTGAGCAATCTGTTGATATTATCCTGATTTAGCGTTCCGATTTTTGTAATATCTGCTTGGCATTGCTTAAAAGCCGATATAAGTATAAATCACTAATCCAAAGCCGGTGGGCCGCAACGCTTGCAAGGCCCATATCCTCCGGACACGGCATTTCCGAGAGATATGGGGATTTTCGATTTGCTAAGCGAGGAGCAACTGGAAATGTGATATTTAGCTCCGGTTCTGGTGATGTAAACAGTGGTATCCGCGCTTGCGGCAAATGACATACCGGCTATCAGGACAATAAGAAAAGCCGTTATAAGTTTACTAATATGCCTTTTCATAACGTCCAACTAGCTGCATTTTTGTATTACGCCTATTCTTCAAACTCTTTTCCATCAGTAGATATATTGTATAAAAATTTGCTGTAAGGCAAGCGCAAAATTATTTTATATTCTATAGCATCTGTTAAATTAGAAATTGCCATCGCCCTGCTCATTAAAGAAAGCTGTCCTGTTTTTTTTAATGAATAGCCGTCAGGCGAAGTAATAAAAGGTAAATCCAAGCCTGCCCTAAAATACCAGATAGTTATACCCTCAGGCAATGCCCCTATGGGTTGAATTGTAACAAACCCGGTTGAAAAATAGGACGCGCCAATAACAAGAAGAATTAATATTACTGCAATTATCAATCCTTTACTTTTTGATGTTTTTTGTTTTTCATCAGCCATTTTCAGTTCCCTTTTTTGATACAAAAAATAATTATGTCTCTTCCTTTTTTAAGAACCCAGAAAAACACCATCCAATATCACCATTCGATGTTCTTACATTTACCATAGGCCCGGATTGATTTCCGACTGTTACAGTTTTCCCGCTTTTAATAAATTCAACCCGCTCATTTTTTGATAATTGCGCGACTATCGAATCATAAGAATTTTCAAATTCGTATAATTTCGTTGCTTCAGTTATACTATATATATTAGTGCTGGTAAATTGCGGTTCTGGTTCCGGCAAGTCCTTGCCGCAATATTGGCAGACGACAGCTTCCTTTTTTATTTCATTAGCACAAAACGGGCATTTTTTAGTAAGCCCGCTGG
>JAISDI010000022.1 GCA_031264895.1 Endomicrobium sp.
GTCAAATATATTAAGTTTAGATAAAACGTTGTCAATAAGCAGTTCGGCATATGTTGCAGGGGACTTAGATGTAGGTGGTACATTCTCAGTTAATGGGAATATGACTGTAGCTCCAGGTTACAATTTAACGATTGGTGGAACAGGCGGAGCTGAGTTGAGTTATGCGTTAGATATATTAAATTTAAGTAAAACATTGTCAATAAGCAGCTCGGCATATGTTGCAGGGGACTTAGATGTAGATGGTACGCTCTCAGCGGGAACGTTTAGTCCAAATGATTTATCAGTAGCGAATACGGCAACTACACAATATTTAACAGTAACAGATATATCGACATTTAATGGATTGATAACGGCGACGGGTGGTTTGACTATAGGTACAGGAACAGGCATAAAATTGGAGTTTGGCAACATAGGCTCACCCATTAGCACTGACGGGTTGATTGTAAACGGGCATACAATTGTAACAGGTGATTTAAATGTTCGTGGCACAACTCACCACGATGGTAGTGCCGACTTGGCTGAAATATATCCTTCAAATGAAATTCTTGAACCCGGAGATGTGGTTATTATTTCCGATATAAGAGACGGGTATATTGAAAGATCCAGAACTGCAAATGATACTAAAGTTGCAGGGGTAATTTCTACTGATCCTGGAATAGTTTTAAATTCCGGAGAGAAAGGGTATAAGCTTGCTTTGGTTGGCAAGGTGCCGGTAAAAGTTAATAATGAAGGCGGAAATATAAGGCGCGGCGATTTGCTTGTTGCTTCTTCTACGCCAGGGTACGCAATGAAAGCTGCGGATCCAAAACCCGGGACAATTATAGGAAAAGCTATGGAAAACTCTTCGGGAGCAAGAGGGAAAATTATGGCATTGGTGAATTTACAATGAAAAAAATCAAATATATCATATTTTTATTATTGTGTTTATCGGCAGCGCCGGCATTGTCTTTTGCCGCCGACGATTATAAGAATGAGCTTAGCATTACAAACGGGAATTCTCTTAATGACTCGTCAGACAATTCTAAATACAAAAATTCTCTGTCTGTAAATGAAGGAATGGCTGTAAATCAGAAAAGTTTTGATTTCAGGTTGGATTCGGGGCTTCTTGCCTCAATAAAAATGTCAAATCCCGATATTGTATTTCGCGATTTTATTCCCAGTTCAAGCGTATATACGGGTAGTAATGTGAATATAGGAGTAACCGTTCATACGGCTGTGAGTACGATAAAAAGGATAGGATATAGAATTTCCCAGAGTCCGCCTACTATGGAATCCGGAGGGTACACATATATTTATGAGTATCAGGACGGCAGTGTACAATCATCGCAAACCATAACGGTTTCCGCTATAGTTGCGTCGGAATTTCAGCCGGGCATTAATTATGTGCAATGGTACGCTCAAAACAATGTGAATGTCGACGGGAATACTGCGACATGGGAAGTGCGCGTAGGCGTGTCCAGCAACAGTTCTATCAATATTCTTCAGCCAGGAAAAATATCTTCAAGTAATCCGCAAATACAGGCAAAAATATATTCTCCTTATGGATTTCATGAATCCAGCGTAACAATAAAAATGTATACCGGTGTATCTACTGCTGCCGCTGCATTGAATACGGAAAACGGCGGCGGTAAATTTGTTGATGGAATTTTGGATTACAAATATACCGGAAAAGCTTTAACGCATGGACATCATACGGTTTTAATAGAGCTTGTCGACTATGGCGGGGTAACTACTTCGGCAATGGTAACTTTTGACGTAAGCGGCGGGCCGATTGCCGATTTGCTGCCGTATCCTTCTCCGTACAATCCTAAAAAGGGGCTTATGAATATAAGATTTGTCATTGCGGAGCAGGCTTCCGTAACGATCAACATATATGACAGAGCAGGCAAACTTGTCAGTCAGGTTTTGAATTCCGTTTCTAAGCCTGCCGGCGAAAATAAAGTGACGTGGAATGCAAAGAGTTACGCTGGAGACAGTCTTGCAAACGGCGTATATATATGTGAGATAATAACTACAAGCGGCGGCAAGGAAAATAAACGTTACAAATCATTTGCAATACTAAGGAAATAGTATGAAAGAGATAATGAAAAAATTAATTCCGGTTTGTATGGTTTTTGTATTTACGGTTAATGCTTATGCGGCATTTGGCGGCGCAGCGGCTTTGAAAAAAGGCGTGGGCGCAAGAGCATTGGGTATGGGCGGAGCTTTTACTTCTATCAGCAATGATACGAGTGCAATATATTGGAACCCAGCAGGTTTGGGACAAGTTCAGGATTACAGCGTAACCGTTATGGGTTCTGCCGGAGCGCGGGACGAATGGCCAGGTCAAAAAGACGTAATTCCGTCGCATAACTTTTTTGCGGTTTCGGCGCCGGCAAGCAAATTTACCGACAGTTTGCGCGGCTCGGTTTTTGCCGTTGGTCTTATCAACTCTTCTATGGATAATGTTACAAAATCCGATGATGACGGAAATGAGTACGCTTCTTTTTCAGCTCCGCAAAATGCAATATACTTTTCATGGGGAATGCCCGTTTGGGAAAGCAATACTAATTTGTATATCGGTGCGTCTTTCAAATATATTATGGAAACGATGGAAGGTATTGACGGCGGTTCGGCTTCGGGGTATGACATAGACGCAGGCGTGCTTTACAATGTTTTTGAAACTTTAAATTTCGGTCTGTTTATAGGCAAAGGCGCGGTCATGAGCTGGGACGGAGGAACGGATACCGCAGCTTTAACGGCAAAATTCGGTATTTCAAATACTTTCAGTCTTACGGAAAAATTGTCTATATTGGGAAGCGCAGATATTATTCAAAGGCAAAGCGAGCCCGTATTGGCAAATGTCGGCCTTGAGTTCGCCTGTCTCAATATTTACGATGCCGGCGATTTCGGTTTAAGCGGTTTATATTTAAGAGGCGGCGCAGAAAGTATTGCTCTGGAAAACCGTTACGGCATTAGAGATGAAATAAATAAAAATATAACTTATGCGGTCGGTTTTGGGATCGATATGACCGTATTCGGAAAATATTTACAGATCGATTATGCCATGGGAATGGGCAATAGCCTTGACCAACAGAGTAAAATATCTATAAATTTTTATTTTTAGAGGTGAAAAATGAAGAAAATAAAAAAAATCATATCTTGGCTTGCGGCGGCGGCTATTGTGTGTAATGCGTGTTCGTTTTCTTTTGCGGCAACAAAGAGGGATGTAAACGATCCCGTGCTGCGCGAGATCATTAACGAACTCAGCAGAAAAATACCGAAATTTATCGATAAATACGGAGAAACCGTTTTTGTGGAAGATGAACCCATAACCAGAGGCGCATTGATTTCCGCCATTTATGAATACGATAAAAGGACAAAGACTTCTACAGAAGAAGCTGTTCCCGTTTCACAGATCACGCGTCAGGAATTTGACGCTTTAAGGGCTAAAATAACTACTCTTGAAAAAAGTAAAGCCGCTCCGGCAGCAGCAAAATCGTCTGGAGGCAATATTGATATCATAGCTCTTATAGCCGATTTAGAGCCTAATATGCCTATGCTTCTTGACAACAGCCTCAAAAATTCGAAAGTTTTCAAATCGCTTCAACAGCAGGTTGCCGAAGGCGGAGTAAAACCTTTGCCAAAAGATGCCGTTTCTTACGCTGCCGTCAGCAAAGACATGAAAGATATGAACGTAAAGCTTGAACAGTTCTCAAAAAGGCTTGACTCGACTGAGGCAAACGTTTCCAAGACTTTAAAAGCTCAGTCTGCGGCCGAAGGCGGAGCAAAATCTTTGCCGAAAGACGCAGTTTCTTATGCTGCCGTCAGTAAAGACATAAAAGATATGAACGTAAAGCTTGAACAGTTCTCAAAAAGGCTGGACTTGGCTGAGGGAAACTCTTCCAAAACTTCGAAAGCTCAGACTGTGGCAGGATCGTCCGTATCGCAAAAAGAAGTTGATGATTTAAAAAATAATCTTAATCAGATACAGCAGAGTTATATCAAATTATCAAAAAGGATCGATGAACTTAACGACAGGCCCATAGTTACGGCCTCATCGGCAAAAAGTTCTCCGGAAAAAGATATGGTGGATTATATCAACAGGCAGCTCAGCGATATAAAAAGAACGGTTGCTGAAGTACCGACCTCTACGGAACTCAGAAATGAAATCAATAAAACCAAAAGTCAGACACAGGCAGACATTAAAAGGATAGAAAGAAGATTAAATAATATATCTGATTCGGCGCCTTCCGGAGCTTCTTCATCCGGCAGTTCTTCCGGAAGCCACAGCGGAACCACTATCGCGACAATAAGTTTGGGAATAACGATGATCGCCGCTCTTTTTGTAGCAAGATAAAGGGTATAAGGAGAAAATTCAAATGCCAAGGCTGTTTTTGAAAAGAAAAGAAGAAATTTTGGGAGAATACATATTAAGAAGAAAAAAAAGGGTTTTTATCGGAAGTAAGAAAGGCAACGATATTCTTATAAAAGATAAAAACATTTCAGAACACCATTGCAGCATAATTACTGAAGACGGCAATCAGTATACCGTAAAAGACCAGAACACCATTATCGGAACAAAAGTAAACGGTAAAACCATTTCCGAAAAAGAACTCCATATGGGAGACGAGATAGGCATAGGGCCTTACAGCATAATAATGTACCCAGACATTATGCCGAATTCTCCGGATAATAAGCCCATGTGTTTTCTTTTGGGCATTTACGGCAAGTTTATAGGCAAAAAATACATTGTCAAAGCCGAAGATACTTTTATAGGCAGAGAACAGTATTCGCCGAGAGGCATAGAAAACGACATAGTTCTCACCGGAGACATGACCGTATCGAAGGGACACGCAAAAATATCGTACAATAACGGTCAATATACGATCACCGACGTAGGCAGTACCGGAGGAGTTGCGGTAAACGGCAATAAAGTCGGACAGTTAAACAGCATGAATATAGTGCTTGGAGACGAGATCTCGATAGGAAGATCGATATTTAGATTCGTTAATTCTTTTGATGAAGATTATTCGACCCCGTCCAAACAAAAAATATTTTTACTTAAGATCCGCAAACCTGTTTCCATTGCGGTTACTATAGCGTCTCTTGTTATATCGATAGCTCTTATATGGTTTGGCTGGTCAGGCCTTTCACTGCTAAAAAGCAAGCCGGCTAAATTGGCGCTTGAGCTAAATACCGATTTCAGAAAAGACACACCTTTAAGAAATCTCGAAGAATATGATATCACGTCGACTCCGGCGATAGGCGACATTAACGGCGACGGAAAAAATGACATCCTTATGCTTACGGCAGCGGGATTTTTATACGGCTGGAACGCAAAAACCGGCGATTCTCTGTGGAGACAGATCGAAATATTCAATTCCGGACAAACGTCTCCTATGCTTGCCGACGTAAACGATGACGGTATTCTTGACATTATTACTTTGTCGGATTCTTCGATGCTGTTTATTTATGACGGTCAGACGGGCAATATCATAAGAAGAGAAATACTCGGCGGAGTGATTTCCGAAATGACTCCTCTTGTGGCAGATCTGACCGGAAACGGCAAAAAAGATATTGTCGTATGTTCCGAAGACGGAGCCGTTCATTTTCTTTATAATGCCGGATACGAAACGGACTATGACAGATATACGGAATTTGTGGAAGGCCCGATATATGCCAGCCCAGTGCTTTACAGGTCAAAGGATTTTACTCCGATGGTCGTAGTGGCAAGTTATGCCGGAAAAGTTTATTTTATTGACGGTAAGTCCAGAACCAAAAAAACCGTGGATCTGGTCGAAAAAACGGGAAAAGCGCATCTCATAGCAGGCGCTCCCGCAGTCGGAGACCTTAACGGCGACGGGATCCCTGAAGTAGTAGTGCAGTCTAACGTGCCGCAATACGTTTCCGCCATTGACGTTTCAAAATTTGAAGTAATGTGGACATATTTTGTCGAACCTACCCCGCCGGCAGGGCTTAAACACAATTCTTCGCCGGTCATTGCCGATCTTACGGGCAACGGAATGGGGGACGTTTTTGTGGTTTCGGCAAACGGCAGTATACAGGGATTAAAAGGAAAAACCGGATATCCGGCAGGCGAACTTCTATGGAAAATGCTGCTGCTAGACTGCAAGAGAATGATCTCGTCTCCGGCAGTATATGATTTTGACAAAGACGGATTAAAAGATTTCGTGATAGCTACGGAAGACGGAAAAATTATAGTTTTAAAAAGCAATCCCAGACGCAAAGAGTTTGAGATAATGGCGGAAATAAGGGCGAGCAACAATCCTATAACTTCGTCTCCTTTGATCGGCGATATATTCGGCATGGGAAGGCTTGACATTATTTTTGCAAATTCGACCGACGCTCTTCAGGTCATAAACACGAATGCAAAGATCATTGAAAACGTAATTGTCTGGCCGATGTTTTTGGGCAGCGCCGACCATATAGGTTTTTCCGGATTAAGTTCATATAAATCTCATTATAGAAAACAGTTTTTTGTAGGTTTGATAATTTTAGTGGCATTTTTATTTTTTAAGATAAAATTTACGCTGGCAAGAAATGATAAAAGGGTTAAGGTTCAGTTCCTATGAAAATGCTGCATTACGGAAAAACAGATACGGGTATAGTAAGAAAAGAAAATCAAGATGCGTTCGGTATTGATTCGGGTAAAGATTTTTTTGTCGTTTGCGACGGAATGGGCGGCGGAGCCGCCGGCGATTTTGCGAGTAAGTGCGCCGTCGAAGTCATTTTGAAAACTTTTGAAAACCTTGACGTTTCCGAAATACGTTCTATGGCGGGAAAAAGGTTTGAAAATATAAACGCGGAACTTTTGCGTCCTGCGGCTTCGATAATGCTTGCCAACAGAATGCTCAACAATCTTACTCTGAAATATCCGAAACTTACGGGAATGGGCACTACCGCCGTTGCCGCAAAGTTTGAGCGCGAAACAGGTCTGCTTCACATTTATCACACTGGAGACAGCAGACTTTACAGAATAAGAGGCGGCATTATAGAGCTTCTTACAAAAGATCATTCGAAAGTGAACGAACTTATCGACGAAGGCAAAATGCGCGAAGACGAAGTGAAGACCGCAGAACTTCAGAGCATGATAACCAGAGCTTTGGGTACGGGGCCTACGGTAAAAGTCGATTACAGAGCCGTTATCGTTAAGCCCGGCGATCATTATATAATGTGCAGCGACGGTCTCAACGGCGAAATAGACGATTCGGTCATAAAAGGCATAGTTGACATACACAGAGGCAATCTCAATGCCATAGCAAATGAACTTATCATGGCGGCCAATAATGCCGGCGGCAGAGACAATACTACGGTCATCGCTTTAAAATCCGAAGATGACGGAACCGCATTTTCAATGCCCGAGTATTATGTCCAGAGCATTATAACCGTGGGAGACGAAGATCCTTTACAGTCTTCTGCGGAAGATAAACTTCTTTCGAAGTTTGTCAAAAATTTTGAGATAGAAGTGCCGAAAGCCGCAAAAGAAGTGAATGTTTTCACAAATCCGATGTTTCTGGCCTGCGTATCCGTGGCTTTAGTCATAAGCGCGATATTTTTATATTCAAAATTTAATGCCAAACATGAAAAAGAGTTCAATGAACTCACAGGAAACGTTTCAGGAATTTATCTGGACATACGCACGCCAAGTGAAGAAAGAATAAGCCAAATTCTTTCAGAATCCGATAAAATTTCGAGATTGGAAATACTTAAAGAAACCGTAAACAACAGAGATTCTTATACGGTTCCTCTTGCGAATGTGCAGGTTTTGATTGAAGAAAAAACCAAACCGAATAAGTTTGTAGGTTTATCCGCTTTTACTCCGCTGGAAATAAAGCTTCCTAAAGGGGATTATAAAATGACTCTTACTTATCCGGAATATAAAATTTTAACGGATAATTACTATCTTGCGGCTTCGATAGACATATCTTTGGAACTTTCCGGTTCTCTTGGAAATAAAACCGTGATAATGCTTCCGGAAAAGGCGGGGGAATAACCGTGATCAAAAAGAAAAAAATCTTGATTGTTGACGATGACGTATCATTTGCCGATTCAGTCGAAGCCATATTAAAAGCTAAAGGTTTTGAAATGATAAAAGCTTTTAATGCGGAAACCGGTATTGAGGCTTTGGCTCTTGAAAATCCAGATATTGTTCTGCTTGATGTCAATCTTCCGGATAAAAACGGTTTCGAAGTATTGAAAGTCATTAAAACGAGCACAAATTTTTCCGAACTTCCGGTAATTCTTATAACCGGCGATATGGCCATTCAGGTTGACAAAGGGTTTGCGGCAGGCGCAGACGATATTATCTTTAAACCCATAGATATTGACGATCTTTGTATTAATATAAACAGGTTATTAAAATGAAAAAATATGCAGGTGTTTTGTTGTGTCTTTCTTTCTTATTTGTTTCGACTTCCGTTTTTGCGTTAGATAAAATTTCTTTATCTCAGTTTTTCCTTCTAAATTATGATCCCGCATCCGGCGCAATGGGCGACAGCATTGCCTCGATGTCAAAAAATCCTTTGTCGTTTATGAATTTTCCTTCTTCCAATTTCAGCATTTTGTCAAGCAGGGTCGATTTTTCCGGAGTTGCCGCTTTTGACGGCATATACGGCGGAGCCGGAGCATTGATGATGCCTTTCCGTTACGGAAATATTACCGCCGCTTTTTCGTATGATAATCTGGGAGTTATAGACAATAACGCTCTTGCTTTTTATTTGAATTACGTATACCCGTTTGTAAGTGAAATTCCGGTATACAGAGATAAAGGGGGGCTGGGCGTAACATTTAAAGGTTATCATATCGAAATAGGAAATGAGTTAAAAACGTCTTTTGCCGTCGATTTCGGCGGACATTACAACCTTGACATGATAACAACAGGGCTTTGGGCTTTTGCCGCGTTTAAAAATGTAGGCGGCGATTTGGACTTTGGCAATGAAACCTTTGAAATGCCCGGCAGTTTTAATTTAGCTTTGAGATATGAGCTTGCGCAAGATTCCAAACCCGCTTTTACCGCCGATATAATAAAGTTTTTTTCCGAAGGGACAGGATATTCTTTCGGGTTTGAAATAATGCCGGTTTATCCTGCCACTTTTAAAATCGGATGGAGAGATTATGGCGATTACGTAAACTGGGGGCCTACAGCCGGTTTATTTTTAAACTTTGATTCTTTCAATCTCGGATATTCTTTTGCGGCAATGTACGAAGACTATACCCCAAGACATTCGGTCAATTTCGGTTTTATGTTCGGCAGGATCTCAAACGAAAATAAAGCCTACGATTATTATCTCGGATACAATTATAATATGGCAAAAGAATCTTATAACAGAAAAGATTATATTTCCGCAAGACAGCAGCTTGAAGAAATACTTGCCATATACCCCGAACACCAGCCTTCAAAAGATCTGCTTAAACAGCTTGTATACGACTTGGATCTATACGACAGAAACCTTGAATTGCAGGTCGACAGATGGCTTAGAAGCGCGGATCTGGCTTTGTTTCGCAATAATATGGTAAAAGCAAGAAATTATTATTACAGAGTTTTGGGCGTTGACCCTGAAAATGCGCAAGCGGAAAGCGGGCTTGCACAGATCAATGCAAAACTGAAAGATGCCGAATTTAGGGTGAACAGGAAAAAATACGAGAAAGAAATAATATCTTTATGGTCGGAAGGCATGAGCTTTTACAACAGCGGTCAGTTTATATTCGCCAAAGAAAAATTCAGCAGGATTTTGGAAATAGACCCCAATAATGCCGGCGCCATGCAATACCTTGAAATTATCCGGACGCAAGTGTCAAAAATTACCGATTTGCAGGCGGACAAAATGTTTACGCAGGGTATGGAATATTACAATATGGCTGATTACGATATGGCCGCAAGGTATTTTAATGCTGTTTATGCGGCTGATCCAAAACGTACCGACGCAAAAGAATATTATGAACTTTCAAGAAAAGCTTTAAATATGTCCATAACGGAAATGACTTCAAAAGCTTCGGCGGCAAAAGGACAAATAAAAAGCAGGCTTGCAGATAAAGACGATTCTTTATTGTCTTCAAATCAGAAAGTGCAGAAGGAAATGGAGATATATTTTAATCAGTCGGTTGATTTGTTCAATCAGGAAAAATATGAAGATTCTTTAAAAGCTTTTGTTGCTTTAAGGGAAAAAGCTCTAAAAAATAATTACTATGATTTAAATCAACAGATAAGAGAATATACCGATAAGTCAAGAAAAGCCATTTCCGAAAAATATTTCAGGGAAGCTTTATCTTTTATTAAAATAAACAACCCTGAAGAAGCGATAGAAAAAATTAAAAAATCGCTTGAATATAATAAAGATCATGTCGCAGCCGCAAAAGAATATGAAAGACTTAAGGCTTATCTGTCGCAGCAGTATTATGACGCGGGAATAAAAGCATATTCGTCGGGACAAAAGGACAGGGCAAAGCAATCTTTGGAAAAATCTTTGGAATACGACCCGAAAAAAATTGAAAGCAAAAAAGCTTTGGACAGAATAAAAGCTTTGGGGGAATAAATGCCCGAGTTTAGAAGAGATCCGATAATAGGTCGTTGGGTCATAGTTGACCCTTCGAGAAGTTTCAAAAAAATGACGTATTCCGCAGAGGAAGAGTATCCTAAAGACGTTTCAAAATGCCCTTTTTGTGCGGGCAACGAAAGTATGACAAGGCCGGAAATTCTGGCTTACGCAGACAGTTGCAGGCAGCCGAATTCAAAAAACTGGACACTGAGAGTAATTCCAAACAATAAACCCATCCTTGAAATAGAAGGCGCTTTAAAAAGGCGCGGCGAAGGTATGTACGACAAAATGGACGGGATAGGCGCGCATGAAATAATAATCGAAACGCCCAAACATTGTATGTCCATTGCCGATAAAAGCGAAAAAGAATACGGGGACGTTTATTCGGCAATAATCGAAAGAGTCAAAGATTTGCGCAGAGATACCCGTCTTGAATATATTTTGGCTTTTAAAAATTACGGCATTTCTGCAAACGCTTTGTTTGAACATCCACACTCTCAATTGATAGCAATGCCAATAGTTCCAAAACGCGTAAGAGAAGAAATTACAGGCGCTGAAAATTATTTTAAGTACAAAGAAAGATGCGTATTTTGCGATATAATAGCGCAGGAAACCTCTTCCGGCATAAGAGTCGTTGAAGAAAACGAAGATTTTATAGCTTTATGCCCGTATGCGTCAAGATACCCGTTTGAAACGTGGGTACTGCCGAAAAATCACTTTACTGATTTTGATTTGCTGCCGAATAAAGAGTTAAAAAGTTTGTCCAAGATATCGCGCAGCGTTTTTGTAAAACTTTACAATGTTTTAGACAATCCCTCTTACAGTTCTTTAATACATACTTCGCCTTTAAAAGAAAAAAATATGTCCTATTACCATTGGCATATAGAAATTATACCCAAGCTTACTAAAACCGCAGGATTTGAATGGGGCAGCGGACTTTACGTAAACCCGGTTCTTCCCGAAGAAGCTGCAAAATACCTAAGAGAAAGCGAATGAACATATTAAAAATATCAGAGAGAAACAAAATGAACGTCTTAATGATCGCTTCAGAATGCGTTCCCTTTGTGAAAGTAGGAGGTTTGGCGGATGTTGTAGGCGCTCTTCCGAAATATTTGAAAAAACTTGGCCATGACGTAAGAATAATACTTCCTAAGTACCGCGCCATAGACGGCAAAAAATACAAACTCCGCTCTCTTCCTTATCTGTTGAAAGTCAACGTAGGCAAAGAAACCGAAAAGTTCAGAATAAAACACGGCGTTACCGAAGACGGCATTGACGTATATTTTATAGAAAATATGCGTTATTTCAACCGTCCCGGCGTATACGGCGACAACGGAACAGACTACGGCGACAACAGGGAGAGATACATATTTTTTTCCCGAGCCGCTCTTGAAGCTGTAAAAGCCTTAATGTTTCGTCCCGATATAATACACTGCCACGATTGGCAGACCGGCCTGATACCTGCGTATTTGAGAACCAATTTAAAAAACGACGGCTTTTTCTGGAATACTTCAAGCATATATACGATCCACAATATAGCCTATCAGGGAAGTTTTAGCGCAGATACGGTAATATCTGGAGGCTTTTCGTGGGAAGATTTTACTACGGACAAACTTGAATTTTACAATAATGTAAATTTCATGAAATGCGGTATAGCGCTTTCCGATGCGGTATCTACCGTCAGCCCGACATACGCTTTGGAAATCAAAGAATTTAACGGCAGGGGCATGGAAATCGTGATGAACTCGCGTCCCGACAAAATTTACGGAATATTGAACGGCATAGATTACGATTACTGGGATCCGCAAACCGACGGAAATATTGCCGCAAATTTTTCAAAAGACAGTCTTAATGGCAAAAAAATATGCAAAGCCGAACTCCAGAAAATATGCGGCTTTGACATTGATGAAGACGCTTATCTGTTCGGCTGCGTTT
>JAISDI010000025.1 GCA_031264895.1 Endomicrobium sp.
AACGGCAACAACGACCACCCCGTCAGGAGACTTTGTCGATACAAAGTCTCCTGCCACCCCTCCACAGGATGGGAATTTTACTACATCGACTAAGACTAAAGGAACGCAGCCGTTTTAACTTGCCGTGCGCAAGCACCGCAAGCACCCGTGTGCAAGCGCTAGACTCTTTTTTGTTCTTTGGTGCCGTAGATTTTTATGTTGCCGGCTGATGTTACTACGCATGCGCCGCAGCCTATGCACTTCATTGGGTCGAATGCAGGGTTGCCGTCAGAAAGCGTTAGCGCTTTGGTCGGGCAGGCGTTTGTGCAGGCGTTAAATTCTTCAAAAATTTCTGTGGGCGGAGAAATCATTGCTATTCTTAAAAGCTTTTTTTCTTCAAGCGAAATCTTTTTTAATGCGCCTGCGGGACATGCGGCGCTGCACTTATTACAGTCGTATTCACAGAAATTTTTGTTGTAATCTATGCTTACTACGCCGTAATTTTTGTCGGCTTTTTTTATAATTCTTGTCGGACATACTTTTACGCAGAGATTACAGTTTAAACATTTGTTCGCAAAACGTTCTTCGTTTATTGCGCCGGGGGGAAGGATCACGTCCGAGAATTTTCCGGATATTACTTTTTTTATTACGGCTCCGGCTTTTGCAGCGGCGGCAAAAACCGCGATCGTGGAAGCCGCTAAAATAAGACTGCGCCTTTTCGGGTCAAATTTTACCTCTTTTTTCGGAGCGCATCCGTATTTGACGGCATTTTTATTGCAAACATTAAGGCATTTCAAACATTTTATACATGTCTCGTTTGAAACGCTTTTTTCTTTAGAATCAATACAGCCGGCTGGACAAATCTTTTCACAAATCCCGCAGGAAATGCATGCGTCTTTTTGCAAATATATTTTCTTTACGGAAAACTTAGAAATTAAACCGAGCGCCGCGCCTACCGGACAAATATTCGTGCAAAAAAATCTGTCTTTCATAAATACTGCGACTACAATTGCCAAAACGGCAATTATCCCTACGGCAGACAAAGTAAATGCCGAACCGAAATATGTGTAAGGTTCGGCTAAACGGAGCGCGTAAACCGTTCCGCCTGCAAGCGTTCCGAAAACCGCCGCGACTATGAAATATTTAAAAAACATATTTTTCTGTTTTCCGGAACTTTTCTTTTTAAACAAACCTACAAGCTCCTGAAACAGGCCTAAAGGACAAAGCGTCGAACAGTACACTCTTCCAAACAGCAAAGTGGCAATCAAAATAAAAAGCAGCAAGGCCAAAGCCGTCAACGAAAAATTTATAAATACTCTCTGCAACAAAGCGCCGGCCTGCATGTCGAATATTTTTATAGGATAAAACAAACCCGCAAAAGCGGCGGCTGCCAAAATTCCGACGCAGATCGCTATGATAACTCTTATTTTGTAAAAGATATTTTTTTTCATGACGATTATGCCCCCTTCTTCAAATCTTTAACGGTATTGTTGACCATCTCTAAAAGAGGAGGAATATTCAAAAGCTGCGGACAATGCGCGCTGCAAAGGCCGCATTTTATACATTTGTCGGCTTTGTGCCTGTCTTTGATCATATCGTATTTTCGTAAAAATTCGTTTTTATCGCCGGTCGCTTTATAACTATTATATAGGTCAAAAATTACGGGGATTACTATGCCTCTCGGGCAGTCCTGACAATAATTACATGTAGTACAATTTATTTCGCCCTGCTTTTGAAGTATTTCGGCTATTTTTTGCGCGATTTTTTCTTCTTTTTCGGTAAAAGGTCTGTAATCGGTAAAAGTTACAACGTTTTCTTCGAGCTGCGCTAAACTGCTCATACCGCTTAAAACCGTAAAATTATTTTCTCTTCCTGCTACCCAGCGCAGAGCAAAAGAAGCCTGAGTGTCGTTAGGCGCTTCATCTTCGAGAACGGCTTTTGCCGAGCCGGTAAGTCTTGCTAAGGCGCCTCCTCTTACGGGCGTCATCGGCAGAACCGGTATTTTTGCTTCCGTGAGAATATCATAATTTTTGTATACTTCCGGCGCTTTGGGAGTTTCGCCGGGTTTTGGCGCGGGGTGTTGTTTCCAATCCAGATAATTAAGCTGTATCTGGCAAAATTCCCAAGGATGTTCGTAGGTTACTTCCTGCAGAATTTCATATGAGCCGTGATAAGAAAAACCGATATGTCTTATTTTTCCTTCCTGTTTGAATTTCATAAGTTCTTCAAACACGTCGAAGTTGCGGTAATTGTCTACTGTTAAAGTATTGATGTTGTGGGCGAGATAAAAATCAAAATAGTCGGTCTGGCACTTTTTTAACTGTTCTTCAAAAATTCTTCTTACGTCTTCTTTAGAAGTGAGCGCTCGGAGCGGATTTTTTGACGCCAGAAAAAAACTTTCTCTTTTATAATTGCTTAACACTTTTCCTACGGCAAGTTCGGACTCTCCGTTATGGTACATATAAGCCGTGTCAAAATAGTTGACGCCGTGGCGCATAGCGTAATCTACCATTTTTTCAAAATGCGGCATATCTATTGTGCCGTCAACAGTAGGCAGACGCATACAACCAAACGAAAGCAGCGGAACGTCAAGATTTTGAAATTTTCTTGTTACTACTTGTCCTTCTTTTTTTCTTTTTGTCGACGAATTGTTTCCTATGCCGCAACTGCTCAATACGGCAGTACCGCCGACAGTTAATAATGAATTAACTATGAACTCACGTCTTTTCATCCGTTCCCCCCGGATCAGAGATTTTAAGCCGTTAAAAAATTTCCTCTATTATAATACTTAGAGTTAACTCTAAGTCAAGCAGTTTTTTATATATGGATATTTACTGATAACTACTAACAACGTAAGCCGCATAAAAAGTATTGCATGAAAATATCCGCAGATAAAAAAGTACTTGACTTAGAGCTTACTCTAAGTTGTATAAGATAACTATGTCATTTGTCGTAAACTTTAATAAAGAGAGGCATTGTATGCGGAAAACATTTTTTAAAACCGTAAGAACGCTGTTGTTGTTAATCTGCGCGGCAGTTATCGCGCAGCCTGCCGCAGCGCAAACAAAAGCGCAAGACAAGGAGGATAATGTGAAAAAAGTTCTAGTAGTTTATTATTCGAAATCGGGCAATACGCGTGAAATAGCCAAGCATATACAAAATGAAACCAACGCGGATATTTTTGAAATAGAAACCGTTACTCCATATCCGGAAGATTACAATACCGCCACAAAACAGGCAAAGGAAGAAATAAACAGAGGGTATAAACCGCCTATAAAAAATAAAGTAAGCAATATTGACGAATACGATATTATTTTTGTAGGTTCGCCTAACTGGTGGAGCACGATAGCTCCGCCGGTATCTACATTTTTGTCCGAACACAATTTATCTGGAAAAACGGTTGTCCCGTTTTGCACTCACGGCGGCAGCGGAATATCGAAATGCGCTTCCGACACGGCAAAGCTTGCTCCGGATTCAACAGTTTTAGAAGCCGCGGCATTCTCGGGCTACGGAGCAAAAAACGCGCGAAAAGAAGTTGCCGATTGGATAAAAAAAATCGGAGTGAAATGATTTGACGGCGCATGCAGGCTGATGGCAAGCACACGACAAACGCATGAAAAAAGCGGCTAAGTTGTCATACCGACGAAAGTCGGTATCCATTGTTACTAAAAAATCTGTATTCCTTATGCTTTTTAACGGCAACGTGGATACCGACTTTCGTCGGTATGACAAAAAAACATAAGTTTTCATGCGTTTGTCGTGATGGCAAGTAGAGTTAAAAACTGTTTTTCTCGATGTTGATGACGGAATACAAAGGCAGAAGGCAAACATGGATTCCCTGTAAAAGATTCAGGGAATGACGACAGAGACGAAAAGGCAAAAACCCCGTCCGGGACAAAATGTCTCGGACGGGGTAATCGTAGTTGAAATAAAAATATTAAAAGCGGAAAAAATGTAAAGGATAATTTTAAATGATGAAAATGCTGTTATTGCTAGCGTTGATTGCGGGGTTGAATGTTTATATGCCTTACAGGCTTGGAAATTTGTTGGGGTTGAAAAGTAAAAAATGGCTTTATGTTTTGTTTGCCGTCGGGTTTGTGTCCGTGTTTGCGGCGCTGAGGCTTGTCACAAAATCCGGCAGTATTTTTGTCAGCGTATATTATAATTTGTCTACTTTTTGGCTTGGCAATCTTTTGTTTTTGTTTTGTGTTATGGCGGTTTTTGAAGTTTTTAATCTTATTTTTAGGTTTCCTAAGAAAAAGGCGGCTTATTTTATAGTAGCGCTTACTTTGCTTATAGACATTTATGCCGCAGTCAATGCAGGCTTTTTCAAAGTAGCTTATGTCGATATTCCGGTAAAAAATCTTTCCGAAGAAGTTAAAATCATGCAGATTTCCGATGTTCATCTTGGGGCGCACAGAGGCGCAAAATATTTGGAGAAAATAATTCAAAAAACCAATGAGCTAAACCCGGATTTTGTCGTTATTACCGGAGATATAGCTGACAGTAAATCCGCTTTGACGAAAAATATGTTTACGCCTTTACAAAATCTTAATGCGCCGTCTTATTTTGTTTCCGGAAACCATGACGTTTATGTGGGGCTTGAAGAAATAATAAAACGGCTTGAAGAAAACGGCATTATAATACTGCAAAATGAAGTGATCGAAACAAATGCAATAAAACTTATAGGCTTGAATTATATGAAAGCCGACGACAGCGTTTACGATCCGCATCAGGTAAATGCCGAAACTATTAAAGATACTTTACCGCAGCTGGATTTTGGCGGAGAAATGCCGAAAATAGTCATTCATCACGGCCCTTGGGGAGTGGAATATATGAATGAATACGGAACGGATCTGGTTATCTCCGGCCACACGCACGCGGGACAAATTTTTCCCGCGACATTGATGGCTAAAAGCAGATTCCCTTATCTCAAAGGATCAAAAAATTATAAAGGAACGTATATTTATGTTTCACAGGGAGCCGGAACTTTTTTCCCGAGAATGAGGCTGGGAACAAATAATGAAATCAACCTGATAACGCTAAAACCGTTCCAGTCCGAATAATTTTTATGATTTTATGAAATATTGTCCGGTGTATGTCATTTTCTCGTCTACGGCATACATTTTTTTACGGATGCT
>JAISDI010000028.1 GCA_031264895.1 Endomicrobium sp.
TATTTCAGAAATACCTATTTGTTACCTTTCATTCCTATGCTTTTTTGACCTTTTTTATTTCGTACAACTCATTGTGTTTTCACTCTATTATTCTTCATTATTTCTAATGGGTTCCATTAAGACAACTTTAGCTCTATAATGGAATATCTGGGTTAAAAAGCATAAGGAATACAGATTTTTTAGTAACAATGGATACCGACTTTCGTCGGTATGACAGCTTAGCTGTTTTTTTCATGCGTTTGTCGTAGCCTGTAGTGTCTTAGATGGATTTCAACGGTAAATATTCGTTATTCTACAAATATTTCGGTTCTTCTGTTAGCGGCTCTGCCCTCATCGCTTGAGTTTGACTCTATAGGTATTGTCGAGCCGAATCCTATATAACTTATCTTTTCTGCGGGAATACCGTTAATTAAAAATTCTCTGTACACCACTTCTCCTCTTTTTTTGGATATCTTCTGATTCACTTCGTCTCTTCCAACAGAATCCGCGTGGCCTTCTACAGTTATTTTTTTGTAATCGTATTCTCTTATTTCTTTGGCTTGATTTCTTATAGTTTCTTTTGCTTCTTCCGTCAATTCATACTCGTTTGTCCCAAAGTTTGCTATGTTTAATTTGTACGCTTTTATTACGGGCTTTTCTCTTCTTTTTTCGGCTTCTTTTATCTTTTCTTTATTAATTTCTTCTCTCTTTTTTCTTTCTTCCTCTTGCGCTAACGATTTCATTTCTTCTACGTCTTGCTTGTATTCCTCAACCACTATTCCTTTGCTTAGATCTCCCAGCTCTTTTACGTCTTCTTTCTTTATCATCACTTCATCTTTTATGTATACGCCTTCTATTTCTCTTATGTTTTCTTCTCCTAATTGTGCGCCTGCTCCGTTGAGTTCTTCTATAAAATGTCCTGCCTTCTGTCTGTCTTTAAACAAAAACAGTCTGTTTCCGTAATGTACCAGATATATTTTGCTGCCTTCCATTATTCCAAGCCTCTCTCCGGACTCTTTAGTCATTATTACTGAATCTCCGTCTTCTTTTGTTTTTATTATCACGCTTACTTGGCTGTCTTCCAATACCCTGCTTATTATTTCGTCCCTTTTTACTCTTTTCGCTTCTTCAGGCATATTTTTTATCTCGGCTATTCCTTTAGAATATTTTATTATTAACGAACCTTCCGACATATCTCCTATCTCTTCTATATATTCTACAAACGATATTTTTTCTCCGGTTATATACGATTGCGCTTCTTTTATTTCTTCATTTTTTGCGCCGGCTGTTAATAATTCTTCCCTAAATCTTTTTTTCTTATCTTCATCGTTAAAGAAAAATATCCGTCCGCCGTATCCCATTTCGTATATGGTCTCTCCTTCTTCCAGCCACAGTTTGTCCGCTATTTCTTTAGTTATCTTTGCATTCCATTCTCTGTCTCCTTCTATTTCCCAAACTTCCAATATATTCCTCTCGCTTATTACTATATTTATTATCTCTTGCGCCTCTTTTTTTATTTTCTGCTCTTTCTTTTCTTTTTTAATTGCCTGCCTGTTTTTCAAAAACCTGTAATTTATTCCCGCGCTTGCATAATAACCGCTAGACATTTCCCCATAATTGAGCTGAAGATTTACAAACGTGTCAAAATTTTCGTTTATTATATAATCTCCGCCGACTATTGCTCCTAAACCCAAACTTTTGTCTTTTACTCCCCAGATATTCATTTCTTTTTTTGATCCCGCAAACTCTCCGTCATATTCTCCTTTTTCTCCGGTTATTAAGTATTGCGTATATAATTTACCGTGCCAGTTTATTCTTCCTATGCCGCCAGATATCTCAACACCGCCGGCTGCTTCCGCTCTTATATAATCTCCCGAATATATTTTTATACCGGCTCCTTGCCCGCCTTCTTCTTCTATTTCGGGGTTCAACACGTATCCGCCTTTTATTGCAGCATACGGTTTTATATCGAACAAGTCTTGACTGTAAGCAAAATATTCGACAACAGCTTCTATCCTTGTACCGTATGCCGTAAACTCTGATCTTGCCTGTCTGCCAAGCATACCGATATTCCTTACTATATCGTAGTTTAGCATTCCCATATATATCTGCCCTTTTATATCCGTTTTATCTCCAAACTTGCCTCCGTACACGCCCATTCCCATGTCTTTCATATTTCCTTTGTTTTTACCTTGTTTCATATCGGTATCCGCATATCCCGCATAGATGCCGACCGCATACTCCGTGTTGTTGAATATGTCCGCTCCGCCTCTTATTCCGTAACCGTTCATTTTAAAATCCGAAGGCGAATTTTCGTCTTCATTGTATCTGTTTCCATATCCGTAAATATTTGTCCATACGGTATTTCCCGTCTCGCCTTCGCTTGACGGATATATTCTGTCAAGTATCTGGTTGCCGGCATAATTTATCGCTCCTTGCGATAATGAGTTTGCTATTATTGATCCGGATAATTCGTCAAACGCTTTCTTCTTGTTTGCATCGCTTAAATTGTTTATATCGTCGTACACCATTTTCTCAAATGATTCTTGTATACTGCCGCTTTGCGTTATATAGTCTATTGCCGAAGCTATCTCTTTTTGATTATGAGTCATATTCGCTATACTGCCATGATCGGTGCTTAATAAAGCTATCAAATCTACCCCGTCGGATTTATATTCGATCGAATAATTCTTTACGCCGGGCCCTAATTTTGCAAGTCCCGCTTCTTCCAGTGAATTGCTAAAAAATTCTCCGGTTCTTCCTCCTTGCGCTTCCAGCAGTGTTATCCTCAACTGTCCGCCCGTATTTGTTTGGCCAAAAATATTTAATTTAAGCCGGCTTGTCGTATCGTCTATTTCTATTCTTCCGCTGCCGTTGCCGCTTAATATCGCTTTTATCATGTCCGCATTTTTTGTTTCCAAATCAACGTCGAGCGCGATTTCTCCTTTTATCAACGCTTCGTCTGCATAAGTCTGCTGGCCGGACAGATCGTTTATCATATCGTACCTGCCGTCGTCACCTACTATAAGTTTTTCTATATCTATGGAATGACCGTCTTTGATTTTTATCGTTCCGTCTAATACTTCTATAGTTCCGTTAAAGTTGTTTATATTTCCAAATATGTTTAATGTTCCGCTGTCGGTTTTTAATATTTTGCCCCAGCCGCTTAGCTTTGAATCGTCGATCATAAACGGCGTTCCGGAGTTTGCAACGTTTAATACGGCGTCAGTTGATAAACGTATTTGCGTCATGATCTCCGCTCCGTCGTTAAATTTTAATACTCCGCCTCGTATAGTGTTTTCCCCGCCGAAAAATTTACCGCTTACCGTGCTTGTTCCCGCTTCTTGGTTATATTGCCCCGTATAAGAATCAAAATCGCCGATAAGATTTAATATTCCCATACCTGTTTTTAAAATTGTCATATTTCCGGCGAACGTTCCCGTAGTAAGATTAAAATCCGCCGCATTATTATTTATGTTTAATACTGCGGAAGTCGAAAAATATACCTGAGCATTTAGATAGCCGCCGTCTTCTATTTTTAAAGTTCCTCCGCTTATATTGTTTGTTCCGTTAAAAAATCCGTTTGATACAGTCGTAGTTCCGCCCGTTTGAGAAAAATTTCCCGCATAACCGGCTCCGTCGGCATTTATAACAAAGTTGGCTCCGTCTTTATTTATTATTCCGTTTCCGCTTATTCCCGAATTAATAGTAATATCTCCGGAACTTCCGCTTATGTTTATAATGCCTGTATTGTGTATGTCGTTTGCCGCGCTAGAGGCTGTATTGCCGGAAAAAGTTATGCTGCCGCCGTCGGTGTTTAAATTAATTGTCCCTTCGTTATATATCGCCCCGCCCAAACCCGAAGCGCTGTTGTTTGCAAACATTGCATTCCCGCCTGTAAAAGTTATCGTAGAATTTGCCATATTATTGATCACAGCTCCGTTTCCGGTCGTGCTGTTGTTAAAAAAATTTGCCGAACCGTTCAAAAAATTAATTTCCCCTGCATTGTTATACATAAGCGTTGCGGTATTTGTCGCAAATTCCACATTGCTGTTTATAAAATCTATTCTTGCATTATCTGTAGAATTATATATGACGTAATTGCCTGCGTGAGATAAAAACGATACGGAACTTGAAGAAAAAGTTATTGTCCCTTCATTAAATATCGCCCCGCCCAAACCCGAAGCGCTGTTATTTGCAAACATTGCATTCCCGCCTGTAAAAGTTACCGTAGAGTTTGTCATATTATTGATCACGGCTCCGTTTCCGGTTATGCTGGTGTTAAAAAATGCCGCCGTACTGTACAAAAAATTAATTGTCCCCGCATTGTTATATAACAGCGTTGCGGTATTTGTAGTAAATTTTACATCACTGTTTATAAAATTTATTATTGCGTCATGCGTTCTATCGTATGTGACGCGATTATATATGACGGAATTGCCTCCGTGCATCGAAAACGATACGGAGCTTGAGGAAAAAGTTATAGACACCGGAGTCGTAGGCGTATATATCGCGCCATGGTCTTTGTTGGCTATTGCCGAACCGTTATCCGCAATATTATTAACAAAATTTATATTGCCGTTTACAAAACGTATTTCGCTTATATTGTGCGCGTCTATTTCTTCGGAATGATCGCCCGTGCCTTCAATGATATATCTTAAATTTAATATTCCTCCTCCGTCTCCTTTTCCTTCCGCGCTGTTATCTATTATATCTATATCCGTATTTATAAAATCCATTTTTCCGCCGTTAAAATTCAGTATTCCTCTTGCGGTATTGCTTGTTATGTTTATCCGGCTGTCTTCAAAAATCATATTTGCGCCGCGGTATGCGTTTGTTATTACGCCGTGCAAATAATTATAGTTGGTAAACGCCCGCGGCGTTGCAAGAGAATAATTGTCCGTAAATATAAGGACGCTGTTTTTAATAGTCATTGTGGAAGTAAGAGACGCCAAGTAAAAACCGTCTATGGAACCGCTGCCTGATCCAAAACCGTAGTTATAATTCAGTAATATTCCGCTTACTACCCCATTTAGTCCTCCGGGACTATATGTGGCCTCGGCCGTATTGCCGTTAAAACCCAAAAGGCTGTCAGTAATTTCCATAAACGAATATAGATTACTTATCTGTCCCGCCGAATCTACGCCGTTATTGCCATTGTGCGATGCTCCGGCTGCATAGTTATAGGAAAATGTCATTGTGCTTGCCGTTATGGTCATTGTGGAGAAAATGTTTAATATGGTTGCGCCGGTCGCATAAGCTCCGTTTTGAGAAATCACTGCCTCAATATGATTTGATGAAAAATGTAAATCGCTTCTATTTATAGTTAATCCTGAACGATAATTATTAACTACGGATATTGAAGAAAGAGGCGCTCTGTCAGTTTCTCCCCTGGCATAGTCGTCTATAAAATATAAAACACTGTCGCTAATGCCTATAGACGCATTATGATTTCGTATGGCTGTTCCTACCCAAATATTTTGATCTGCCCAGCTTCCGTTCACGGCATTGTTTGAGAGGGTTATCAAGTCCCGAGAAAAATTTATAACCGCGCCTGCGGAATTAGATATGCTCCCTCTATTGAAAAACAATCCGCCGTTTGTAAAACTAAGCCCTTTATCGCTTCCTGAAAGCGTAATTGAGCCGGTTGAAAACGACAAAGTATTGCCGTTCAAATTCACCGCCATATCCAAGTCAGTACCAGGGGAATTAAGGGATTGTCCGCCAACAAATATATATGTCGATAAAGAGACGTCATTTTGTCCTCCCGCCTTATAAAGATCGGAAAGATAAGAAAAACTAGAAACGGAGACCTGCGCATGTAAATTTTCACTAAAAATAAACAGAAAAACTAACATGAAGCACAGAAAGAAAACCTTTTTCATTTTTAACTCCGATAATAAAATTTAAACATAAATTTAATAATTTATTTTTTAAGCTAAGCTTGTAAATTTAAAATTTAACTTTAAATTTACAAAATAAAGTATATTAGAAAGCCACAATGAATTCAATAGTTGTTTTGCCGGTTCTTAAGCAAAAAAATGAAATCGAAACGCTAAAAAATTGTATAATCTTACAAATTTGTATAAGACAAGAAATTAACAAACTTTTCGCTGTTTTGCCGTTGCCGTAACTCCCCTCTGCGGAGGGGTGGCGGCGCATTGCGCCGTCGGGGTGCTCGTCGTTTGTGTGTGGTGGGATAACAATGTATTGTATCCTTTCACGTAAAGGAAATTAAAATATGTTAAAGCTTCCTGACATTACCATTGCGGCTTTGGCTTGTACTCATGTTTATGAGACAGTGCGGGCTTTAAAGTACAGCATGGAGCGCGTTGAATTCGGCGGGGCGGTTTTGGTAAGTCATAAAAAGCCGTTTTATTTGCCTAAAGATATTCGTTTTGAGCATACTTCAAAAAATAAAAGTTTTGACGAGTTTAACTATAAAGTACTTTACGAATTGCACAAATATATTCATACTGATTTTGTTCTTTTGATACATTATGACGGGTTTGTTATCAATCCGGATATGTGGCGGGGCGAATTTTTAAATTATGATTATATCGGCGCGCCGTGGCCGCATTTGAAATCTTTAAAAGATATTCACGGAAATATATGCCGTGTCGGCAACGGGGTTTCTCTGCGTTCAAAAAAGCTGCTTGAACTGCCTTCAAAAACCGGAATGCCTTTTGAAAAAGTCTGCAACGGCACATATAATGAAGATTTATTTATCTGCGTCAATAAAAGACATGTTTTTGAGGAAAACGGCATGAAAATTGCGCCTTTGGAAATTGCAAAACATTTTGGGCATGAAGCGGTAATTCCCGAAATAAAAGGCATACGCCCGTTTGTATTTCACGATTATTTCGGCGAAAATTTTAAAAATAAACGGTTTGGACGGGTTTGGCTAAAATATATTTTTATGAATAAGCCTTTTCATATATTACAGCGCACTTTTTTGAAACCGTTTATTAAAAAAATAAGAAAAAAATACGACGTTTTGGCAAAGTACAGATAAAAGAAATTGTAAAAACTTGGTTTAAAAATTAATAAATTCTGTTAGCAGACAAAATAATTTCCGATGACGGCTCTCGGGAATGCCTATTTGTCACCCTGAACTTGTTTCAGGGTCTAGCCTTTGATGCGGCATAATATAACGACAACGGCAACGGCAGATTCTGAAACGAGTTCAGAATGACGACATGTGCGACAGAAAATTCAAGAGGGTTGATTACGATGACAAAATTCCCGATGACGACTCTCGGGAATTGACGACAACGCGCCTATTTGTCACCCTGAACTTGTTTCAGGGTCTGGCCTTTGATGAGTCATAATATAACGACAACTGCAACAGCAGATTCCCCCGTGTTACGACTTCACGGGGCAGGCTACAGAGGATTACAGAATTTTACAAGTTCGAATGACGGCATGTGCGATAGAAAATTCAAGCGGGAGTTACGCCTAACGACAAAGACTAAAGGAACGCTGCCTTTCTAGTTTGCCGTACGCTAGTACCTTTTATAGGGAAATTATCATGTTAAACGAATTTTTAGAAAACAAAATGTCGGAAATAAAAAACGCGGGGCTGCTGCGCAGGCTTCGTTTGATTTCATCAAACCCCGGCGCGCATATAATTATTGACGGAAAAGAGTATATTAATTTTTCGTCAAACAATTATCTTGATTTGGCGGGCAATAGAGAAATAAACGAAGAAGCTGCGCGCGCCGTGCAAAAATACGGCGCGGGGAGCGTTTCTTCGCGTTTGGTAGGCGGTACTTTTCGCGTTCATGAAGAGCTGGAAACGGCGCTTGCGGATTTTAAAAATAAGCCGGCGGCGCTTGTTTTTCCCAGCGGGTATCAGGCAAATGTCGGCGTGATAAGCGCTTTGGTTTCAAAAAATGATAATGCCTGCATTATAATGGACAAACTAAATCACGCTTCGCTTTGGGACGGGGCAAAACTTTCCGGAGCGAGAATTTTTGTCTATGAACACTGCGACATGTCTTCGTTTGAATCCGTACTTAAAAGAGCGCGCGGTTATAATTTTAAGCTTGCCGTAACGGAATCGGTTTTTTCTATGGACGGCGATTTAACGCCTTTAAAAGATTTTGCGCAGCTTTGCGTTAAATACGGAGCTGTCAGTATGGTTGACGAAGCCCATTCTGCAGGCGTCTTTGGGAAAGAAGGCAGAGGGCTGGCTTGGGCTTTAGGCGTTGAAGATAAAATAGACATAATTATAGGCACACTTTCAAAAGCTTTTGCGGCGCAGGGCGGGTTTGCGTGTTCAAGCAAAAAATTAATTGATTTTCTAATTAATAAAAGCAGAGCGTTTATTTATACTACGGCTCTTTCGCCGGCAATTTGCGGCACGGCTTTAAAATCTTTGGAAATAGTCAAAAAGTCCGGCGATAAAAGGCGGCATTTAAGCGTAATGTCGGAACGTTTAAAAAATGAATTGAATGAAGCCGGATTTAATACTTCAAATTCGCGTTCTCAAATTGTCCCGATAATAACCGGCAGTATAGAAAATACGCAAAAAGCGGCTGAATTTCTTTACAAAAACGGCATATACGCGCCAGCCATAAAATTTCCGACCGTGCCGGAAGGAAGCGCAAGGATAAGAATTTCTCTGACGGCAGGACACAATTTTGCAGATATTGAAAAGCTGAAAAATCTGACGCAAAAACTGCGGTTGTCAAAATCCGTATAAAATATGAATGCCGCGTATGTCAATGATACTGTGCAAAAACAATCTGAATAAATAATAAAATCTTATAATAATATGCTAAAATCTATCAATTCCGTAAACGGAGGGGTTGATGAAGAATTTGATGAAAAAGTTATTGATTTTTTCCGCGCTTCTTGTTTTTTCCGCTGCGGCTTATTGCGAACAATACGTTTATAAAGCAAAAACAATCAAAGAAATAGACATAGTAATATCTGCCGGCACATTAAATATTGCGTCTGCAAAAACAAAAGATATTGTCATTGACATTACGCCAGATAAGCCCGAAAATATTCAAAGGCGCATAAATGCGGACAGTGATGGGGATTTGAAAATATATCTTGACGATATTTCCGTTAGCGCAGAAACGGTAGTAAATATCACGGTTCCGGTTTCGGCAAACGATATAGAAATAAATTCTTCCGGCGCGTATGTCTGCGTTTCGGACGTTAAAGGTTCTCTTAGCATAGACGCTGCCGAAGGAAAAGCAGAAGTAAAAAATTTTCTGGGCGATTTTGATATTGATGCCGTTAATGCCGAAGTTGTTGCGGAAGGCATGTTTAAAAAGCTTGACATAGAAAGTTCCGGCGCGAACATTTTTGTTACTATGCGCAAAATTCCGTCTCTTTATGATTACAGCGTTGAAGGCGATGGAAACGTAATTTTACATCTTCCTTCGCAGTTTGTGAAAGCAAGACTTAAACTTGAGAGAAAAGAATTTTACGGATCTCTTAACATTCAATAGAGGTACAAAATGGCAAAAATAGCTTTAATAACCGGCGCAAGCAGAGGTATAGGCGCAGAAATTGCAAAAACTTTAGCTAAAGACGGGTTTGATATTTGGCTGAATTACCGTTCAAACGATACTGAAGCGCAAAAAGTTAAAAATGAAATTGAAAATGCCGGCAGACAATGTCTGCTTTTAAAGTTTGACGTGGCGGACTATAAAGCCGTTGAAAATTCTTTAAATCCTTTATTGGAAACGCAAACCCCTTATGTTATTGTAAACAATGCCGGTTTTCGCAGGGACACGCTTCTTATATGGATGAAACAGGAAGAATGGAAAGACGTAATTTCCGTTACTCTTGACGGTTTTTTTAACATTACAAAAACCGTTCTTCCTTTTATGTTAAGAAACAGGGAAGGGCGGGTCATAAATATTACTTCGGCTTCCGCGCATTTTGGCGTGCCGGGTCAAAGCAATTATTCCGCGGCAAAAGCCGGTCTTGTAGCAGCGACTAAATCTTTGGCTGTTGAAGTGTCAAAAAGAAACGTTTTGGTAAACGCGGTTTCCCCGGGATTTATTGAAACGGATATGCTGGAAGGGCTTCCTATGGAACAGATTTTAAAAATGATCCCTCTCGGAAAGCTCGGCAAGCCGGACGATATTTCCGCAATAGTTTCATATCTGGCTTCAGAAAAAGCGAAATATATAACCGGACAGGTCTTTCGCATAGACGGCGGCATAGGGTGCTAGCGCACGACAAATTATAACGGCTATGTTCCTTTAGTCGTTGTCGTAAAAATTCCCCTTCTGTGAAGGGGTGGCAGAGACAAAGTCTCTGACGGGGTAGTCGTTTTTGACGTTTCCGTTTGCCTTTTCGCCTCTCGTAGTCATTGCGAACTTGTTTCGGAATCTGTCGTTGTATTTGTCGTTATCATACGCTGTCTGGCAGGTTGAAAAAAACTAATGCTTACATACGTGGCAGCCACACATAAAGATTTCGCAGCGGAGAACAAACAAATGAATGATGGGCATAAAAATAAATATGAAGTCATAATAATAGGAAGCGGTATAGCGGGGCTTACTTCGGCTTTGTTGTTTGCAAATAAAGGCAAAAAAGTTGCGGTATTTGAACAGTCGCCGGTTATCGCGCCTTTATTTTCTGGGTTTAACAGGCGCGGCGTTCATTTTGAAACGGGGTTTCATTATTCGGGCGTTTTAGGACCGGACGAAGTCGGCGGGCAAATGTTTAAAATGCTCGGACTGGACGTTCCCGTAGAAATGTGCAATCCGGACGGTTACGATAACGGTTATCTTGTGAAATCAAAGAGAGTTTTCAAAATCCCCACGGGATATGAAAGGCTTGAAAAAAAGCTTATCGAATTTTTTCCGCATGAAGCCGAAGGCATTAAAAAATATCTTCGTATGGTGCGTGAAGAAATAGATGCAATACCGTTTTTAAATTTTCATAAAAAGCAGTATTCAAGAGAAGAACTTTTTAAATTTATAGGAAGCGGCAAAACGTTTGACGAAGTTTTAAACGAATGTTTTACCGACGCGGAACTTAAAACGCTGCTTTCTTTTACTTCGGTTCTTTACGGCGTGCCGCCAAAAGAAGCTTCGTTTATGTTCCATTGCTGCTGCGGCGGCATAATGTATGAAAGCGCGTGGAAATTAAAAGACGGCGGTGACGGGCTTATCGATATTTTCGTCAAAGCTTTAAAAGAAAAGGGCGTTGACATTTTTACCGGTAAAAAAGCCGTAAACATAGAAGAAACCGGCGGCATAAAAAAAGTTTTTTTTGAGGACGGGTCGCACTATTTATGCGATATGTGCGCAGCCGCAGTTCACCCGAAAGAGTTTATAAAAATTGCTCCGCAGGACGTTTACAGACAAAAAAATATTGACAGAATAAAAGCAATGGAAGAAACGCGCGGCTTTTTTATTCTGTTTGGCGTGATGGAAGGCGATTTTTTCGGGCAGGAAATAAACAATGCCGGCTTTTTGGATACGGACGGTCTTGCAGGCGGATTTAAAGATTTTATGTACGTCAATGTTCATTCCGGCAGAATTCTTCCGGGATATGCCGCTGACAAAAAATCTGTGGAAAATTCAAAAGTGATATGTGTTGTTTTATCTGTAGACAGCGATGATAATATCTGGAACGCGCCGGAAAACGAATATAAAGTGAAAAAAGCGGAAATGGAACAGAAAATAAAAACAAGGCTTGACGCGCAATGGCCTGGCATTTCCGAAAAAATAAAGTTTATGGAAACGGCCACGCCGCGTACTTTCAAACATTATGTGAACTATTACGGAAGTTACGGCATTAAACGTAAACACAATGAAGCCGGCGTTATGCCGATTACTAAAACGCCGGGATTGTTTCTCATAGGGCAGTCAACTGTTGCGCCGGGACTTATCGGCGCGATGATTTCGGCTTTTTTGCTTGACAAGCTTATAGAGCGGCAGCAGACTAAAAGATAATTAGTAATGAGTAATTAGTAGTTAGTAATTAACGGCAACGACAACGACAAAAACGACCACCCCGTCAGATACTTCGTATCTGCCACCCCTCCGTAGAGGGGAATTACGACGACGACAAAATGGCTTCCCGATAAAAACTTTCGGGAATGACAGAACGAGTGAAATTATTTTTGTTGTCATGCCCGAATGCTTTAATTGGGCATGTTAAGTACAAATCAGTGGGTTGCAAAGATTAAAGGGACGATGCCGTTATAATTTGCCGTGCGCAAGCACCTGGAGGGTTTTTTGAGTCTTCATTCAAATAGAAAAAGAGTGGTTATTACTGGCGCAGGAGCAATTTCTCCTTATGGGGCGGGTATTTCTTTGCTGGCCGAAAATATGCTTGCCGGAAACAGCAGCGTGCTTTTTAACGAAGAACTTGCGCAGATTGCGGACGTTTCAAGCCGCGTGTCGTCAACTGTTCCGCCGATGGACTTTTCTCACATTCCCAGACAGTTCAGACGTTCAATGTCGAAAATGTCTTTATATGCCGCGGCGGCGGTTAAAGAAGCTCTTGCCAATGCGGGCTTTGAAAAAGCGCCTGAAGGAACTTCTCTATATCTCGGTTCTACCATAAGCGCTATGGAAACGTGGATAGATTTTGTCGGGAAATATCAAAGAAAAGAGTTTGACACTATAAAAACTTCTGTGGTTTTTCAGGTAATGAACCATTCGCCGCTTGCAAATATTGCCCAGGCTTTTGACATAAACGGTCAAGGTTTTGGAATATGTACGGCTTGCGCCACAAGCCTTATAAATATAGGCTGCGCGTATCAGGCAATAGCGGGCGGTTTTACGGAAAGCGCTTTATGCGGCGGAACGGACGAATATCATCCTATAATGACTGCATGTTTTTCTATAATGAATGCCGCAAGCAACAATTTTAACGATGTTCCGCAAAAAGCTTCTCGTCCGTTTGACGCTTCGCGCTGCGGTATAGTCTGCGGGGAAGGCTGCGGAGTGCTGTTTATGGAATCTCTTGAAAGCGCTCTTAAAAGAAATGCCGAAATTTACGGCGAAATAATAGGTTTTGGCACGAATACGGAAACAAAAAGCATATCGCACCCGTCGCGTGAATGTATAAGCAAATGTATGACTTTTGCTTTAAAAGACGCCGGCATAGAACCTTCCGGAATAGATTTTATAAACGCGCATGCAACAAGCACTTTGGCGGGCGACATTGAAGAAAGCAAAGCGATACAAAACATTTTTGGCGCTGATATAACGGTCAACAGTTTAAAAGGGCATATAGGTCACACAATGGCGGCAAGCGGAGCGCTCGAACTTATCGCCACGCTGGATATGGCAAACCGCGGAGAGTGTGCAGCGACGATAAATCTTGACAAAATCGATAACGCGTGCGAAGGTATAAACCATTTGACGCAAAAGCAAAAATTGGAAGTAGGAACGTTTATGAAAAACAGTTTTGCTTTAGGCGGAACAAACTGTTCGTTAATAGTGAAAAAATACGAGTAAAAGCGGTAATTTATAGTTTGAAATATTTACCGTTTATAATTCAGACAGGAAAAAAGCAGTCCTGTCCATATATCAGGAGAAAAAGATGACGAGAGAAGAAATTATCAAAACAGTTGACGACGCGCTTATTAAAGAGTTCGAACTTGAACCGGAAAAAATGAAGCCGGAAGCGAATTTTTTTGCGGATTTGGGTTTGGACAGCCTTGACGCGGTTGATATGGTAATTGTTTTGGAGCAGGCGTTCAAAGTTAAAATCAGAACGAACTATCAGGTCGGCAAAATTATGACGCTTAAAGATCTTTACGATTATATAGAAGAGCTTGTAAAACAGCAGGAACAGCTTACAGAACAACAAAATGCCTGATTTTTTTAAAACAATTTACGCTTTTCCGTTTCTTGCAGCCGCGTGCGCATGGCTGGGCATGTCGGGCTTTTTTGCATACCCGTATTTTGCGCTTACGGGTTTCAGGGAAAAAGAGTTAAGAAATTTTTTATATTTTCAAGGTAAAGCCGTACAGCTTGCCATAAAGTTTGCTTCTTTATTCAATAAAACCGTAATAAAAGCGGATTTTCCGGACAGGCCGTCGGTTCTTGTGGCAAACCATCCGTGTACGTATGATACTTTTGTGTTTTTTGATTTTGGCATAAAAAATCTTGTATGCGTTGCAAAAGGCTGGCCGTTTAAAATACTTTTTTACGGAAAATACATAGAAAAAGCCGGATATATAAATTCAGACAACAAAACCGCCGAAGAAATAATAAAAATCGCTCTGGAAAAACTTAAATCAGGCCTTCACGTCGGCATTTTTCCGGAAGGAACGAGGCAGAGTAAAACAGGACGGTTTCGTTCTCTTGCTTTTGAAATAGCTTTACGTTCAGGCGCGCCCGTAACGCCGTTTGTCATAAAGGGACTTGAAAAAATGCTTCCGCGTGAAAAATGGCTGCCAAAACAAGCCGCAGTAGAATATGTTCAGCTTGCCCCTGTCTTACCGGAAAATTTTAAATGTGAAGCCGGCTCTTTAAGAATGGCGCAGCACACAAAACAGATTATATTGGAAGAATTACAAAAAGGAGAAATACGGTGAAAAAATTTTTAGCTGTTGCAATCGTATCTATTTTATTTGTTTCAACGGCTTTTACGGCCATTATTGAAAACATTAAACCGGTAAATGCAAAATTTCCGGCAATAATAACTAAGGAAGAAATGGGGAAAGCCATACAGGAAGGTTCCGAAAAACAAGGCTGGATACTGGAAGAAAACGGAGATTCCGCTTATATCGCCACGCTTAATTATGAACAATACGTAGTTGTGGTAGACATTCCTTATGATAATACCGGATATTCGATAAATTACAAAAGCAGCGAAAATCTGAATTACAGCGCAACAAGCCAAATGATTAATATGGGATATAACCGCTGGGTTGCAATCTTTGACCAATCGATAAGGCTTGCCGTAAGAAAATATATTGTTGAAGCAAAAAAGAAGAAATAATTAAAAAAGGTTTTTAATTTGTCGTTCCATGTCGTACGCAAGTACCTTTCTAATATGCCGCCTGCAAAGGCCGGGAGGAAAACATGAAAAAAGTTTTAGTTGTTGCGTTTGCATTGTTTATGTCGGTTATACCTGCGTTTGCGGCTTCTGCCGTGTATGTTAAACCTTTTACCATGCACTTATCGGCAAAAGACAGTAAAACCGTAGAGCTTGCCATATTAAAGGCGTGCAAAGCATGTAAATGGTCTGCCGTAAAAATTTCCGATACGGAAATACAGGCGCATTTGGCTATACGCGTGCATAAAGTAAGCGTTAGCATAAGGTTTGACGCAAACGGTTATGAAATAAATTATTTAAGCAGCGAAAATATGAGCTATAGTTCCAGAAGAAATTCCATTCATTCAAAATACAATACGTGGGTTTCAAAACTTTATAAAACTATAGCGGCAAACATAAATTCGGCTGCCATAAAAGAGCTGGAAAATGCAGATTAAAGATTTTGACGTAACCAAAGTTATGTTTCACAGGCAGCCCATGCTGCTTGTCGACAGGATACTGGAAGAAAACGGAAACTCTGGGAAAGCTTCTTTTCTGATAAAAAAAGATTGTATTTTTTTAGACGAAAACGGTTTTGTTTTAAGGCCGGCGTTAATTGAAATGGCGGCGCAGGCGCTTGCCGCGGTTGACGGCTACCAAAAACGGCGCGAAAAAAAATCTTCTTTGCAGGGTTTTTTGGTAAGCGTGAAAAATTTTGAATTTTACAGCGACGCAAAAGAGAACGATTTAGTAATCTGCGCTATAGAGAAAATCGACGAGTTTGCCAACATGCACATGGTGAAAGTAAAAACTTTTGTAAACGATACGCTTATTGCCGAAGGCGAACTTAGAATTTTTGAAATAACGGACAAAAACGTATGGAAACTATAAAAAAATTAAGTTTTTTTACAGCCGTTGTGTGCGCATTTTTTTTAATTTCATACGCTTTTGCGCAAGAAAATTCCGGCTTGGAAGCAGATTTTGAAAAATTTACAAAAGTTAAAACCATATACAGCTCTTTTGAGATGGAAAAATATCTCGCCATTGCCGAACAGCCTTTTGTAAGCAAAGGCGAGTTTTATTTTAAAGCGCCCGACAGCCTAAAATGGAAATATTCCGTTCCTTTTCAATACGGATTTTTAATAGACGGCAAAAAAATATTGTCTTGGCAGGACGAAAACGGTAAAAAAGAAGTTAAAGACATAAGCGCGCGGCCTGCGGCGTCAGCCGCTTTAAAACAGCTTTACGTTTTCATAACTATGGACAAAGAACAGATGTCAAAAGCTTACAGAATTGAAAAAAGCGACGGAGGAATAATTTTATATCCTAAAGACGATTCAAAAACTCAGGCTATCACAAATATAACTATTGCTTTTTCTAAAACTTCCGCGTCCGTTGAGCGCGTTGTTATTTCGGAAAAGAACGGCGGCAAAACCGTAATAATTTTCAGCGGCACAAAAATTGACGCAGAACTTCCGGAGAATGCGTTTGAAATTTGATTTAAACACTCTTTATAAATACAGAAAAGTTTATATTGCCTTTTTGGTTGCGGCATTTTTGGTCTGCGGGTTTTTATTTTCAAAAATACGGCTCAGACAAGACATTTCTGAAATGCTTCCTTCCGCGCTTGCCAAAGAAATAAAACTGTTCTCAAATTCTCCTCTTTCTTCAAAAACTTTTATTACTGTTGAAGGAACCTCGCCGGACTCGGCGCGCGAAGGCGCCCGGATAATAACTGAATTTTTTTCCGAAAATGAAGATTTAAATATGCGCGTATCAAAAACGGACGCGGATTTTATTCTTTCATATTATTATAAAGCCCCGCAGATATGGAACGAAAATTTTCAAAAAGAAATCGAACCTCTTATAACAAAAGACGCGCTGTCTTTAAAAATGACAGAAAACGCGCGCAATTTGTATTCGCCTGCCGGCATTTTTATGCAGAATTTTATCCTTGCAGACCCCGTTGGAATGATTCCCGTTTTTGCGGACGCGCTTAAAAATCTCAACGTTTCAGGGTCTCTTTCCGTACGTGACGGATTTATTTCTTCCGAAGATGGAAAAACCGTTTTGCTTATTTTTGATTCTTCAGAAAACTCTTTAAATTTAAATTCAGCCGCAAAAATCGACGCTGCTTTTAAAGAAGTATTACAAAATCTTCCGCAGGGCGTTACGGCATTTTATGCCGGAGCCGCCAGATATACCGTTGAAAATAATGCCGTCATAACTTCGGACTTAAAAAAGATTTTTTTGATTTCGTCGGTTTTGATGCTTTTGCTGTTTGCGTTTTTTTTCAGGGAGAAAAAAGCTCTGCTGATTTATGCTGTCCCGCCGGCAGTCATTGCTGTTTCGGGAATGGTTACTTACAAAATTTTTGGCGAAATTTCCGGTATAACTTTGGGTTTTGGCGCAGTGCTTATGGGGCTTTGCATAGATTATGCTGCGTATATGTACTTTGCTTTGCGCGCTTCAAAGGAAGAAAACAGGTTTTTAAGCGTAAAAAAAATGTTTGCTCCACTTGCCGTAAGCGCGGCAACTTCGATTTTGACTTTCGCTCTTTTATTTTTTTCCGGCATAGGAATATTCCGGCAAATAGCTCTGTTTTGCGCTTCGGGGCTGGCTGTGGCGCTGTTTATAGCTTTATGCGCGGCTCCTTTTGTTTTTGATTGTAAAAATACTAAACTGCCACCGGCCAAAAAAAACAGCGGTACAAAATTCAAGTTTAACCGTGCGGCTGCTTTTATAATTACTGCGGTCATTTTTGCTGCGGGTATTGTTTCGGTAAAGTATGTAAACTTTAACGTTTCGCTTGAAGCTTTAAATACCGGAAGCAAACAGCTTGAAACGGATTTACAAAAGTTTCGCGCGTTCACCGGAGACGCTTATAGCGATAATGCTTTTTTATTTGTTTTCGGAAACTCGTATGAAGAAGCTCTTGAAAACAATGAAAAGTTTGCCGCAGAAAATCCTGAAACGTTAAAATTTGCCGGCCTTTTCCCTTCAGAAAAAATGCGTTTGCGCAATATTGAAAAGTGGAAAAATTTTTGGACTGCGGACAAAATAAACCTTATCAAAAACGAAATAAACGTTTTTTGCAAAACTTATTCCGTTAAACCAGAAAGTTTTAACGCTTTTTACTCTTTTTTAGAAACGGGCATTTTTCCCGAAACGCAAATTTCCGAAAATGCGCTTCTGAAAGCGTATGATCCCATTATAGAATTTGACGGCAAATACGCTTTTGCAAACATAATAAAAGAAGGAACGAACATAAATTTTCCCGAAGGCGCAGAAAGCATTGTAATATCAAACAAAACTTTACGCGATAAAATTACAGTTTCGGTTTTATCGGCTTTTGTAAAAATTATGATTGTGCTTTTGGTATGCTCTTTTCTGGCTTTAAGTATAATGTTAAAAGATTTTAAACTTGCAATTCTTGCTCTTTTACCGCCTTTGTGCGGTATATGCTGCGGATTTATAATTTCTGCTGTTTCAGGGATAGAATACAATCTGTTCGGCTTGTTTTCAATGCCGCTTCTGGCGGGACTTGGCATAGATTACGGAATATTTATGATATACAGAATATGCGCGTCAACTGAACTTCATCCAATCACGGCGGTCATTGCCGCAGCTCTTTCGACGCTTATAGGGTTTGGTTCGCTTATGGCTGCCCGCCATAATGTGCTGTTTATTATGGGGTTTACGGTTTTTACGGGCATATCTGCGGCAATCATGGCAAGCATATTTTTGATTCCGCCTTTTCTTAAAGATTATAAAAAGAAAAATCCCGTAAAAAGCATTGCTTTTGTTTTATGTTTTTTATTTGCGTTTCTGTATTCGGGCTGCGCGTCTTCCGGCAAAATACGCTATAACGTGCAGGAACCCGAAACAGGTTTTGCGCAGAAAGATAAAACTTTAATGTTTTACGGCGCATACGGCAGCGACTTATATTTCCGCGTCATTTCTGTTACGGACAGCGAAGGCGTGCGCATCGTAATAATGAACGATTTGGGCGTAAAACTTCAAGACATGAAAATAAAAAAAGAAGACGGCACGGACATGTATTTTGTCATAACTTTCATGCCAAAAAACGCCGTGGAAGAGTTTGAACGCTTTTTCAGACAATATTTTATGGAAGAAGAAAAAGAAAACATAAAAGTCATAAACGAAAGAATATATTTTTACAAAGACGGCTCCCCTGTACTATGGGTAAAAAAAGTATAAGCCTTTGCAGGCGGGTGCTAGCGCCCGGCAAACTAGAAAAGCCCCGTTCCTTTAATCTTTGTCGTGGTCGTAATGCCGGCTTGCCGGACGGGGTAGTCTTTGTTGTCGTTGCCCTTGGGCGCGCTAGCGATGGCAAATTATAACGGCTGCGTTTCTTTAGTATTTGTCATGTAGTAGTCCCCATTTGAAAAGTCGGAAATTCTTCCTGTGGAAAATCGGAAATTCCTCTTTTCAAAAAATCAGAAATTCCCCCTTTTTTAAAGGGGGTGGACGCGGAGCGGACGGGGGATTTTTACCAAGTCGACGGGGAACAATTTGACTTTTTTGCAGTATCGAATAAAATTTAATAATATCCACATTTTATAAATAACAGGTAAAAAAACATGAAAACGGTTAAAGAAGACATAACAAATTCATTTGAAGGGCGCGACGGAGACAATTTTATTTTTGATATTAAAAAAGATTTCACCGCGTTTAAAGGACATTTTCCGGGCAGACCGCTTCTTCCTGGAATAGTACAAATAGAAATAGCGCTATTTTGCGCAAAAAAGATTTTAAATGACGATACAATAAAGCTTAAAGAAGTAATAAAAGTAAAGTTTATAAAACCCGTTCTTCCGCAAACGCGGTTATTTGTCAACGCGCAAGCGGCAGGCAATAAGTTTAAAATTTTGATAAAAGATAAAAACGAAACTTATTCGCAGATACATTTCACCGCCGGAAATTGAAAAACGGACAATTGGGTTTTTAGAGACACCCAAATATGCAAAAGGACTAAAAAAATGCTGCCAAAATCTTATTTTAAACAAAAACCCGAAGATCCAAAACCTTTAAGCATTACAATTGAATTTACTCCGCGTTTTAGCGACCTTGACCCGATGAACATCGTATGGCACGGCAATTATGCCGCTTACTTTGAACAAGGCCGTCTTGCGCTGGGAGACAAATACGGCATGAGTTATATGGATTTTTATAAAAAAGGAATAAGCATACCTTTAAAACAAATACATTTTGATTACGTTTATCCTCTTGAATTTGAAAAAACGTATAAACTTGAAACTTTTTTATACTGGAACGAAGCCGCGCGGCTTGATTTTGAGTTCCGCATATACAACGATAAAAACGAACTTATGACTTCAGGCTACAGCATTCAGCTAATGATAGACAAAACACAAGGCATTTTAGTAGACAAACCGCCCTTTTTCAAATCCCTCTGCCAAACCTGGCAATCCGGAAAACTCTAATATAACAACATATAAGCCATTGACATTTACAAATATTGACAATTTTTATATTATGAATTGCTAAAAGAGCTTTCTGCGATTAAATATATTCTTGAATAATCCCGCAGCTTGAAAAATAATAATGAAATGAACAAATATCTAAAAGAAATTTTGAAATAAATAAGGGGAGAGTAATATGGAAGAAAACAAAAAGCAAACAGGTGAAATAATTATTTATCAAACAGAAGACGGGCTAACCAAAATAAAAACCACTTTTGCCGATGAAACGGTATGGCTTTCTCAGAAACAGCTTGCAGAATTATTTAAAACTTCCCGCACAAACATAATAGAACACATTCGGCATATATATGAAGAGTGCGAGCTATCCGAAAAGGCAACCTGTCGGAATTTCCGACAGGTTCAATTAGAAGGCAATCGCACTGTTTCAAGGGAAATACCTTTTTATAACCTTGACCTTATTATTTCCCT
>JAISDI010000101.1 GCA_031264895.1 Endomicrobium sp.
TTGTTGCCGTCGTATTGACCGTTATGTACCTGAAATTTATCGTTGTCGTAGTTTTCAACGTGAGCGCCTTCGTGGGATAAAAGCTCGGCAAGGATTTCTACGGCTTGGCTTTCGTTTGATGTGTCTTTAAAGACGCCGGCGTCTATCATTATTACTCTGCCCGTTCCTATTTTTTCGCCGTGAAAATCTAGTTTGACGTTTTGTTTGCCGTCAGCTGAAACGGCCTGTACAAACACGACCGGTGGAAATCTGCCTTTTTCAAAATCAAATTTTATACCGGAGATCGCAAGTTTTTCCCAAGCTTTTTGCGCCAGCTTTTTTTCCCGTAAAAGTTTGTTGATTTTTGCGGACTTTGCCTCAGTGGCTTTCATGTCCAAAAGCTGTCCGCCGGAAGCGTCCTGTATGTCTTTGGCTCTTTCAGATACGATCTCGATATCTTGTTTGTCTGCCGTCGTGTTGTCTATTTCTTTTTCTGAGAGCCATTTTCCGTTGCCGTATATGCTGCCTACAAGTCCTACTGCGAATTTTTGTGTAATACTGGCTACGGAATCCGCGATCGTAACAGAAAAAGCCGCAAGCGCTCTGCTGCGTATTGCCGTCTTAAAATCTCTTCTGCCTTTTGCATCTACTGCCGGACGCGCGACTTCTAAAGCTCCTTCACGGGATCTTTTGACAAGAGCCGCGAAAAGCTTCATATTTTCATATAAACTTTCAACGGTATCTTTATTTTTATTAAGCGTATTCCTCACTATGCTTTCAAGAGAGTCTATATCGTCTTCAAAAGCTTTTTGAAGCGCAGACATGTCCATTTTTGAAATAAGTCCTTCGTCAACCTGTTGGGCAAGCTCTTGCGAAAGATTATTTTTGATTTTTTCGACCAGGGCGGCAGTCATGCTTTTGTCTGCGGCTTCGTCGACATCAAGTATTTCGGCAATAAGAGATTCAAACTTTAGTTTGGCTTTTTCTTCATCTAAAACTTCGTTTTCGCTTTGCACGGCATACTTGTTTACTTCATCAAGCCCGTAAATCCTTATTGCCGCATCTCTGTCTACCGCAGACCAAAGTTTTATTTGGTCTGCTATAGACAAACCGGCTATCATATTGGCTAAAGCCTGAAAATCTATTTTGCTTTGCTCTTTTGCGACTTTATAATAAGTTTCTTCGGCTTCTTTCACACCGCCTTCGACATTAGGGGTGATCACTATATACGATACGTTTCCGCTTTTTAGCAGTTGCGATATGCCGCTTGTGTGAAACCCGCCGGTAACCATAATGTCTACGCGTTTGCCTTTCATGGAATTTATTACGTCGGCTGCGCGGCCGTCTGACAGAACGCCGGCTTGGGCAAAATCAGAAACTAAATCATCATCTATCCCTAAACTTTGCGCGAAATATTTGTTTCTGTCAACGTTGATCTCGTAAAATCTTTCCACGCGGTTTAAATACTTGTCGAGAAGAGACAACACTTTATTGTCTACGTATTTTGCGTACAAAGTTTTATACGTTTCTATATTGCCGGCGTAATATTCGTAATCGGAAGCCGTTATTTTGCCCTCTAAAAAATTCTTTATGTATCTGTGAAAGCCGGTCAAAAAAACTACTTCGCGCTGGGCTTTTGCGTCAGAAAATCTGGAATTTATTTCGTCATTTAATCTTTGTTCTTCGCTTACAAGCTCAAGCGGATTGATTTTTTGGCTAAGATCTATATATTTGAAATATTCGTTAAGCGACGGAAAATTGATTTCCAGATCTATTTTAAATTTCTGTGAAATGTTTATAAGGTAGCCGTAAAGCTTGTCTATCTCGCTGAGGTTCGAGGTAGAATCCATAAGCATTTTATAAGCCGCAAACGGCAGTTTTTCTTTAAGCGCCAGCAGCATCAGTGAAAGTTCTTTGTTTACTGCTTTGTAATCGATTTGCCGTTCTCTTTCTAGCATTTCAAGATAGAGCAAAGTATTGGGATATTTGTTCAAGTTCACGCCAAGCCTGTCGATATGCTTTGAAAGAACAGCAAAATATTTTCTGCCGGAAATTTTACCTGCGGAATATTCTTTGTGAAGCTTTTCAAGTTTGAACTGGCGTTTATTGTAATATTTGTTTTTTAAAGAAAGCATGGACTTTTCCATGCTTGCAATTATCGTATCTATTTTTTCTTTTTCCGTAACAAGCCAGCCGAAAGTTTGCAGGTTTTCCAAGTAAGGTTCTTTTGCCTCAAGACCTTTTATCAAATCCGTCCTGCCGCTTAACGCGCTGAAATATTCCGCGCCCGTCAAACGTCCGGTTTTTATCATAGCTTCCAAAATCTCTTTTCTCTTTACGCTGTTTTTTTCAACGGTAAGCCAAGACGAGTCTATGTCGCCGTAGGCGCCTTCCAAGTAGACATTTTCGATGCCGAAAGATTTATCGAACTGCTCTATGATCTTGCTTATATTTTTTTGAACTTTAGGGTGGCAGTGCAGATCCTGAATATTTATTATTACTCTGTCTGAACCGGCAAGATGTGAGTCCGTTATTTTGCCGTAAGAGTAAGGAAGGACGAAATCTTCAAACACTTGTTTAAATTCTTTGCCTGCCTGTTTTGCGTCAAGCGCCGCCTCGAGCGCAGGAGCAAAACAAAATGAAAAAAGAAAGCAATTTAAAACTAAAACCGCTACGGCTTTTTTTAAAAGGCTTTTTCTGATCAATGATTTTATCGTCTCTCTTTTCATATTAAGATCCTCAAGCAAATTCTAACTTTTTTACTATAACAGTGTCAAACCTTTATTGTATATCTATTGTATATTTATCGTATATTTGTTACACATTTTTTATAACTTTTGGTATTATTTCACAAAATCCTATATTTTTGTGTCATACTGCCCAAATTATGCGCTAATGTCCCGTACCCTATCCTTTATTTTTATACACCGGTTAATCTATGTCGCCATTGCCATTTGTTGTAATTTTCCCTTTTTCCAAAGCTTCGGAAATTCCCATTTTTTCATATGTCTGTTACGACAAAAGCCGGAATCAATTTTGTCGTTGCCGTTAATTCCCACTTTTTTAAAGGGGGTGGCCGCGCCTTTTGCGGACGGGGGATTTCGTCGTTGCCGTTCTAATTGGACTTGTGCTAACACTGATCTAGGTTCGATATCCATATTAAATACAAATTCAGTTGATTGACGACAACGACACCTGCAAATCCCCCGTCAGCGCTTTGCGCTGCCACCCCCTTTAAAAAAGTGGGAATTAACGACATGCTCCCTTGGGGTGATCGCTGTTGATGTTATAGTTGGATTTCGTATTACGCCGTATGATTAAAAAACCACTTTTCAAATCCGTAGGGAAAATCGGAAATTACTGCAAAAGCAAAGGTCTCGTCGTTAAATTCACAGGTGGCGGCAGCATGACACTTACTTGGACGATTGAATTACTGCAAAAGCAAAGGCCTTGTCGTTAAATTCCCACTTTTTTAAAGGGGGTGGCCGCGCCTTTGCGGACGGGGGATTTCGTCGTTGTCGTTAGAAAATCGGACTTGTGCTATAACAAAACAGCTAAACGTTGTCTCTGGATGGCCGCAATGACAACAGTGTGGGGACTGTTGTCCACGACAAAAACACTCAGGGATGACGACAAAATAAAAAAGGACTCGGTAATCAACGAAAATTACCAAGTCCTATATAATTTCGGGGCGACTGGATTTGAACCAGCGACCTCACGGTCCCGAACCGAGCGCTCTAGCCAGCTGAGCCACGCCCCGATTTTAATTCTTACGAACAGACAGTTTTAACGCATTTATTGTTTTTATCGACAAAAACAATTTTTGCGGAAACGGGTTTATCGGAAAGAGTAAAACCCATTATGATAATTTCTTCGCCTTTTTTTATCAAGTGAGCGGCGGCGCCGTTCATACATATAACGCCTGACCCGGGTTTGCCCGGTATCACGTATGTTTCCAATCTTGCGCCGCTGGTGTTTGAAACGACCAAAACTTTTTCGCCTATCCAAAGACCGGCTTTATCGCATAAATCCGTGTCAATCGTTATGCTGCCTTCGTAATTTAAGTTGGCTTCCGTCACTGCGGCCTTAAAAATTTTTGAACTTAAAACAAACTTCATTACTTTATTTTCCTCTATTTCCGGTTATTTTAACAAATTTAAAAATCTTTTTCTCCGCCTTTTTGAATTTGTACTACTCTTTGCGGAAAAGGGATTTCAATGTTTTCTTCGTCAAATTTCTTTTTAAGATTCTTTAAAACCGCATGAATAAGCGCGCCTCTTACAAAAACGTCTTTAACCTTAAAAGTCAAAGTAAAATTTATCGATGAATCGTCAAAACGGATAAACTGGCATACCGGAGTATAATTTTTAACGGCTCCGTCTGTAGAATTTATAATTTCCGCCGCCGCTTCTACTGCAATTTTCTCGACTTTTTCTAAATCGCTTCCGTAGGCAACACCGCAGTTTATAGAAGCGTTAATTTCCGTGCGTCTGTAATTAATTTTCGAAATTATGGCGGAAGCTATTTTTATGTTTGGGATAACGATTACAACATTTGAAAGTTCTTTTATTTTCGTCGCTCTCCAGCCTATTTCAACAACAGTGCCTTCCTGCCCGCAATCAAGTTTTATATAATCGCCGCGGACTATATGCCTTCCCAGCAATATATTCATTCCGGCAAAGAAATTGCCTAAAGTATCCTGTAAAGCCAAAGCTACCGCAAGAGAACCTATTCCCAATGCCGTCAATATCGGGGTAAGTTTAATGCCTATTTGATTTAGAATTAAAAGCGTTCCTACGGCAATTACAATGAACTTTATAATGTTTACGCTGATAGTTTCCGAAACGGATTTGCGAAATGCTCTTGAAAGAACGTTCCCCAGCAATATAACTGCAGAAAAAGCAAAAACCGCATAAAACGTCTTTATAATAACGGGATTTTTATGGTTGAGCGGAGCCATAAAAAAAGCACAGTATAAACCTGTAAGAAACGCCCAGAAAGATATAAGATCGG
>JAISDI010000129.1 GCA_031264895.1 Endomicrobium sp.
TTTCGCCGTTTGTCGTCATCAACCCACTTGAATTTTTATATATTTAACGTGGATTCCCGATTACGGCACTCGGGATGACAGCCCATATGCCGTATCATCCCCGAATGTTTTAATCGGGCTTTGTTCAATATAAATCAGTGGGTTGATGACGACAAAGAAAAAAAGACGATTTTTAGAAAGCTCTAATGGAATTTTGGGTTTAACAACAGATTCAGGCAATGACGACGAACGGCTGACAAACTTTGTTACAAGTGCGTCGTCGTTATGCTGCAAGGCAAAGCTTATCAGTATCTGTTGTTTGCTATTGCCGTTTAATATGCCGTCTGCAAAGACCTTTATAAAATATTTAAATTTTTATATTATATTTTTATTATGAGGGGAAAAATGAAGAAAAATCTAATTATTTCTGTTTTTACGGTTTTCATTTTTGTAAATTGTTCTTTTGCTTTAAGTTTGTCGGGCAGAGTGGTAAATATACGCACGAACAGAGGGCAGCAAAACATTACGATTTCAGCCGTGTCAGCCTCGCTTTCAGAAGATAAGCTTAAAGCGGTTACGGACTCGGAAGGCGTTTTTATTGTTTCCGGTCTGAAGAAGAATACCGAGTACATACTGAAGACCGAAAGCGCAAAAGATTCATTGGTTTTTCCTAAAAACAATACAGTGCATACGGGGAAAAAGGATATAGAAAATTTTAATTTCGCTTACTATCCGAAATATTCGGTTTCAGGCAAAGTAAGCGGGGAAGTGAAAACCAAAGGTTTAACCATAATGTTTAAATCCGGAAGTCCGTTTCACGATAATTCTTTGTCTTCGATTGACGAAAACGGCGTCTATAAAGCCGACGGGCTGATATACGGTCAAGAATATGACGCATTTGTAAATTCTGATTTCCAGATTTACGGCGTTTTAGGCGGCGGGTCTATAATGGTTTTTGAAAATAGCGTAAAAGATATGAAAATAACGCCGCTTTTTTATGCAGCAGGCATTGTTTTTAATGCCGAAACCGGAGCAGGTCTTGCCGGCGTTGCCGTGAAAGCCGTAAGTTCTGACGGATCACATGAACAAACCGCTGTTTCTTACGAAGACGGTTCTTTCGTCATGTCAGGATTATATTACGGAGAAAGCTATACCGTAACCGCCGAACCGCAGGCGGGTTTTGAGATTCCGTCAGAAGTGAAAACCGGTACGGTAAGTTCCACGGTTACAGGTTTGAATTTTCCTTTCATACGTAAATAACAAAGAAGCATTTTTTTAATTTTTGGCCTATACTTTTTATGCAGCACGATTTGTGTGTACACGCCTAGCCATTGCGAGGCAACATATGTGCGGAAAAAAACTTTTTTTTTCTTTTATTTTGCTTCTGACTGCTTGTGCATCCGCTTTTTCTTCGGTTAGAAATTCCGGACGGATCATAAATGAAAACCCTTCTGTACGCGGCGCAGGCATGGGTTATGCTTACGGCGCAAACATTGTTGACGATGCTTTCGGCATATTTTCAAATCCGGCTTATATCCCGCCTTCTTCTATGGCGGGATTTTCTTATTCAGTACTTTTTAAAGAAGGCATAAGCGAAAGCGAATGGTCGCATGGCGCTTTTTCTTTTCTATATCCGGATCTGTTTGCCGGAATAAATATCGGCGTCGCGGCGGTAAGTTCTCTTGAAGGCAATATAAAAAATGAACAGGATTCGGCGATATATTTGAACTTGTCAAAACAAATAGATTTTCTAAGGTTCGGAGTAAACGCCAAATATATAAATTCTGCATTTTACCGCGACAGCGATTCAGATTTTATTACCGCAGATATAGGATTGTCCGCAACTTTCGGTATTTTTACTGCGGCAATTGCGGGCTATAACTTATTCGGTGAATTTAAAGATGCGGTTTCCGGAGAAAAAATAACTCCTTTTTTAAGCGCGGCAGCGGCTTTAAACTTCAATCTTAAAAGCATGATATTTGCTTTTGAAGCTGAAGGGGTAAAACATGATTTAAAGAAAAGTTACATAAATCCGCGCGCCGGACTGGAAGTTTTCTACCGTTTTGTTTCTTTGAGGTGCGGCTATGAATATGACGATAAATTAAGAGATAAAGGCTTATTGTCGGCAGGATTTGGATTAAAGATAAAAAATGTCATTTTGGATTATGCTTTTACGGGCGGTCAAAACGGATTTCGCGGGGATATTCATAAAACCGCTCTTTCTTGTAAATTTTATTCTCCTCCAAAAGTTAACAATGAACAATACATACGGCAGATCAAATATGAAAAGCAACAGGCTAAACTTGAAAAACAAAAGCGTAAACGGATTAAATCCGCGTCGGAAAAAAATAAGCATACTCCCGAAAAAACAAGAAAACCGCAAAAAAATAAAACTGTTCCTTTCCTGCCTGTAGAAGATTCCGATAATACAAAAGAATTTATTGCCGTATTGATTCCGGAAGAGATTGAAACGCGGCAAAAACCGGACTCTATATACGAAGAGACTGATGAAGCGTTAAGCAAAAGCGGAAAAAAGCAATCCGAAAAAAAACGTGAAAAAAATAAAAGAATTTCAAGAAAGAAATCAAAGCAAATTCACGTTTCTGCCGGCGCCGGAGAATTTGACTCTGCGAAATACATTCTGGAAAATCCCGGAAAACATCAAGTAAAAAAATATTACGATTACGCAAAACCCGACCAAATATTTGAAAACGAGTTTGACGCCGCAAGATACATTCTTGCAAATCCCGGCATGCATAAAATAAAGCAATATTATGCAAAACCTACCCCAACTTCGGAAAATGATTTTGATGCCGCGCATTACCTTCTTCAAAATACAAAGG
>JAISDI010000141.1 GCA_031264895.1 Endomicrobium sp.
TAACGCAAAGACCCCTGACTAAAGCCGTTGCCGTTCTTAACGGCAGACCCTGAAACGAGTTCAGGGTGACGACATGTGCGGTAGAAAATTCAAGTGGTTGATTACGATTTTCTAAAAAGTGGAATTTCCGAATCTTTGGAAGGGAAATTTACGACCACTACAAAGATTAAAGGAACGCTGTCTTTCTAATTTGCCGCCCGCAAGGGCTAGTTTGTACCCGTAAGGGCTGAATTGACAGGGCATGTTTATGTTTGTAAAATCTCTCTAATAAACAAACGGCAAGGAGACTGTGATGAAAAAAATATTGTTATGTTTTACATTGACGTTATTTTTTGCTTTAAGCGCGTACGCAAAAGACGTTAACGGGCAGGCAGGACGTATCAGGTCGGAAAACTTGATTTTATTGCGATTAAAGATTTAGATACGAATATGGGTAAAGAAATACTGCTTTTGCCCAATGCCGAAGTAGTCGGTAAGGTTATGGCTAACAACCGTAATCCTTCTTCCATCAATACGTTTATCGTAAAAAGCGGCCAGCAAAATATTCTCATAGACACGGGCGTCGGCGACGGCGGAGCGGCTTTGAGTAATTTGAAAATTGCGGGCTTTGACCCTAAAGATATCAATATTGTGATAATAACGCATATGCACGGCGACCATATAGGCGGGCTTATTGCCGGCGGCAGAAAAGTTTTTGAAAATGCCGTAATTTACATAAATGATAAAGAATTAAATTATTGGTTAAACAGCAGCGCTCCGGACGCTTCAACTGCAGGTATGGCAAAAAGCGTTCAGGCGGTTTACGGAGACAAAATTAAAACGTTTAAATGGGGCGACGCAATAACGCCCGAGATAAAAGCGCTTGCCGCGCCGGGACATACTCCAGGACATACGGTTTTCGAGATAGAATCGGACGGCGAAAAAATGCTTGTCATAGCTGATCTGGTGCATGTTTTAAAAGTGCAGCTTGCAGACCCGAATATGTCTGTAACTTTTGATACAAATCCGCGGGAAGCCGCTGATTCAAGAAAAAGTATTTTTAAAGACGTATCAAAAAATAAAACAAGAGTGGCCGGAATGCACATACATTTTCCGGGAGTCGGCGTTATACAAGAAACTACGGGCGGAGCATACGAGTTTTCGCCTTCGGTCTCGGTAAGATAGTATTGAAAATAAAACATAAATAAACGGAGAAGTTAGGGCGTGTATCTTCTCCGTTTTTGTTTATGCCTAAATTGAATAATCGGTACATATATTATAAAATCTCAGTTTATGAAAACAAATTTTGTAGAACTCAAAAACGTTTCCGTAATGCGCGGAGAAAGAAAAATATTAAATGATATAAACCTGACAATAAGCGATAATGAAAATGCGGCGCTTATAGGGCCTAACGGTTCGGGGAAATCTACTTTCATCAAGCTTATAACGGCAAAAATATATTCTTCTTATACCGGAGAAGATACTGTATGCAGGCTGTTCGGCAATGACAGATGGAACGTTGCAGATTTAAGAAGCAAGCTCGGCATAGTTACAAACGAGCTGCAATACGATTTTCATAATGACATAACGGGTTTTGAAGCCGTTCTTTCCGGTTTTTTTTCAAGCATAGGTCTTTTCAAAAATCACACAGTCACAAAGGAGATGGAAGAAAAAGCAGACGGGATTATAAATTTTCTTGAAGTAGCGCATTTGAGCGCCAAGAAGCTTGAAACCATGTCTTCCGGAGAAGCAAGACGTTTTCTCATAGCCAGAGCGCTTGTAAATGATCCGAAAGTTTTGGTTCTGGACGAACCTTCAAACAGTCTTGATATTGCTTCAGCAATGAAATTTCACGCTGTGCTTAGAAAGATTGCGGCGTCCGGCGCCAAAATAGTTATGGTAACTCATCTGGTGTCGGACATAATACCCGAAATAGACAGATTTATTTATTTTAAAGACGGAAAAATATTTGCCGACGGCGTCAGAAAAGATATATTTAACGAAAAAAAACTGTCAGAACTTTTTGAAATGGATGTTCGTCTCAGAGAAAAAGACGGCTTTTGCTGGCTGAACGGTTAAACCCGGATATTCCATTTGTTAGAGAAATGAGATATTAACGACGAACAGCGAAAATGCAAAATGGATTCCCGATTAAAGCATTCGGGAATGACGCGACATGGAAGCAGTCATTCCCGAGCGTTGTAATCGGGAATCCATGTTCAACCAAATCAGTAGATTGATGAATAATCTGTTAATTTTGGCTTTTGTAAGGTTTTTAGAAATACCTACTGACAATTTTAGGTTAAAGGAATATGTATAAATGAAAAAGTGGATAAAATTTATAATAGCGCCCATTGGGCTGATTATTTTTATTGCCGCGCTTGCGCTTCTTCACAATGAACTTAAAAATCTGAGTTATACGGATATTATCAATACGCTAAAAGCTATTCCGTCGACCAGAGTTGTTGTGGCGCTTTGTCTTGCGTTTACGTACTATCTTCTTTTGGGCGGGTACGATATTGTCGCGTTTAAATATATTGACGCTAAAGTTCCGTTAAAACCCAAAGACATACTTTTTACGTGTTTTGTAAGCAATGTTTTGGGAAACAATACGGGCTACTCAATGCTTTTCGGCGGTTCAATAAGATACAGGCTGTACTCTTTCCATAACGTTTCAATGGTAGACGTTACAAAAGTGCTTTTCTTTTCTTCCGCGACTATATGGCTGGGGCTTTTGGCTATAGGCGGGCTTGTTTTTACTTTCACTCCGGTATCTTTAGAGGGAATAACAAAATTTACTTTTTCTACGCGTCCTATAGGCATATTGTTTCTGGTGATTTTGTCGGCTTACGTTCTTTTCAGCATTTTCCAATCTAAGCCCATAAAATTTTTTAAATGGAAAATCTCTTTCCCGAACATAAAAATAGTTATCGCGCAAATAATTTTAGCCACCGGGGACTGGATAGTCGCGTCTTTGACATTGTATATGCTTATGCCGTCCGGAGAAATTCCTTATTTTATACTTATAAAAGTTTTTCTGGTTTCCCAGCTTTTGGGAATAATAAGCCAAGTGCCGGGAGGCATGGGCGTTTTTGAGACGGCAATAGTGTTTCTTTTGCCGCAGGCGGCTGAAAATCCGGCAGTTATGGGAGGGCTTCTTGCATACAGAGCCGTATTTTATTTCTTTCCTCTTTCAATAGCTCTTTTTATGCTTGCTTCTTACGAAATAGTCAGAATGAGCAAAAAGATCGACGAAAAAACAAAGATTTTCGGAAAATCAATTTCTTCGGTCGTGGTTCAGATACTTGCCGTTTCGACATTTTTTGCAGGAATGATTGCAATGTTTGGCGCTTCGACGCCTTTAAGCGGCGCCAAACTGCGCGAACTTTTGAATTATATACCTATGTGGCTTTTGGATTTATCGCATTTTCTTTTAAGCACTACGGCAGCGGCTCTTTTGTTTATCTCAAGAGGATTGCAGCTGAGAATAAAGAACTCTTATATTTGGGCGTGTTTTTTGATGGGATTTACTCTGGCATTTTCAGTAATGACGGCTCAGCCTGTTATGGTGGTTATGGGTTTTACAATATTGTTTGTGGCTCTTTTGTTTTCAAAAAAATATTATTACAGGGAAGTGCCGCTGATAGACACGGCGTTTAGCCCATGGTGGTTTTCGGCTATAGGCGGAGTTTTTGTCATTTCGGTGTGGATAGGTTTTTTTGTTAACAGGCAGGACATTTTTTCGTGGATACATCTGGAAATTTTCTTTGACAATATGTTCAGCCAAAACGACGCCGCAAGATTTGTAAGGGCAACTTTCGGCGTGGGCGTGATTTTGGTAATAGTGGCCATAGAACAGTTTATAAGAAGTTTTTTCAAAAAGCCCGTGTTTTTCGATATGAAAGATATAAGCAATATAGTCAATACTTCTGATTATCCATACGCTTTCGGCGCTTTGTCCGGAGATAAAAAATTCATAGTAAACAAAGATAAAGACGCTTTGATAATGTATGCGCCAATCAGAAACAACTGGATTGCGCTCGGCGACCCTGTCGGAAACGCAAAAGACAAAAGCGAACTACTCTGGAAATTCAAAGAAATAACCGACAACGAATCCGTAAATCCGGCTTTCATAGCCATAGACCATAAAAACATACGCATATACAACGACATAGGGCTGGACGTGTTCAATATAGGTCAGGAAGCGAAAGTGCCGCTTAGAACGCTTAACCGCAATGAAGAGCTGACAAAATATTTTGATAAAGTCTGCGCGCAAACTGAGGCCGAAGGGTATAAATACGAAATAATTCCTCCGTCGGCCTTTGACGAAAACGCCGAAACTTATGACAAGATAAACAAAGAGTGGATAAGAAATTCAAATTATATGCAAAGAAATTTCATACCGGGACAATATGAACCGCAGTACATGAAAGAAATGAATTTCGGCGTGGTAAAAAAAGACGGACAGATACGCGCTTTTTCGGTTATTGCCGCCTCAAAAAGCGGTTACGAAGCTTTAAGCGAAGTCGTAAGACATATTGATTGCGGCGAAAAAGTTTTTGAATACATATTATTTAAAAACATTCTTTGGGCAAAAGCAAACGGATACAAATGGTTTAATTTAGGTTTGACTTATGCGCCGAATGCGGATAACGATAATGACGTTATAAAAAGATTTGCGAAGATGTTTATGTTTGCCGAACATTTTGGCTATGACCTTGCAAAACTCAAAGAATTTAAAAGCAAATTCTATCCTATATGGCACAATAAATATGCGGCGGTGCGTCCGGACAAATACATACTGATGTTTATAAGGAATTTTACCGCTCTGATTACGCCGCCCAAAGAAAAAAATAAAAAAATATTTTTTAAAAGGCTTTTTGTAAAATGAAAGCTTGGGAAACGTTTCTTAAAAACGTAAACGGAAACAATTTAGTAAAACCCGAAGATAAAGCTCTGCTTGCCGTTTCGGGCGGGCAGGATTCAATGTGTATGCTGCACCTTTTCAGTCGTCTGGCAAAAAAAATAAATATAGAACTTCTTGTCGTCACTTTTGACCACGGACTAAGAAAAGAGTCCGCAAAAGAAAGCCGTTTGGTAAAAAAATTCTGTGAAAAACTGAAAATAGAATGTATTTCAGAAAATATATCCGTAAAAAAGTATGCCCGAGAAAAAAGCGTTTCCGATGAAACCGCGGGAAGAAATCTGCGTTACGAAAATCTTGAAAAAATTGCCGTAAAACATAAATGTACAAAAATCGCTACGGCGCACAATGCAAACGATAATGCCGAAACGGTTTTGATGTGGCTTTTAAGGGGGAGCGGCAGTTTTACCGGCATTCCGCAAAGAAGGCTTCTATCGAAAAGGACGGAAATAATACGCCCGATTTTAAACGTGAAACGTAAAGACATAGAAAATTATGTAAAAAAACAAAAAATTCCGTTTTGTACGGATATGTCTAATTTTTCCGATAAATATACAAGAAACAGAATAAGAAAAAACATTATTCCGGCTTTTGAAAATATAAATCCTTCCGCAATAGACCACATATTTCTGCTTAGCAGAATACAGGAAAGAGAAAACTCATATTTAGAAGAAATTTCAATCAATTCTTTGAAAAAATGCGCAATAATATCAAAAAACGCAGTTTTGCTTGATTTAACAAGCTTTTTACGGTATAATGAAACAATTCGATTCAGAATGTTAAAAATGCTCATGCCGGACAAAAAATATGCCTTTCAGATTAATGCCGTTATGGACAGAATTTTGGCAAAAGAGCGTTGCGTTTACAAAATTTCAGGCGGTTGGAATTTCATAATAAACGGGAAAAACAAAGCCGTATTCAAAAGACAAAATCAAAATCCAAAAACGTAATATCTTGTAAAAAAATGTCGCCGAACAAAAAAAATTATTCTATCGAAATTCTTTTTCCGCAGGATTTAATACGCGCCCGCGTCCGCGAGATAGCGTCGCAAATTACGAGAGATTACGAGAATAAAAATACTTTGATGATAGCCGTTCTCAAAGGAAGTTTCGTTTTCTGCGCAGACCTCGTCAGACATCTTAATTTTCTTTTTGCTTTTGATTTTATTTCTTTAAGCTCTTACGAAGGTACAGGCGCAAAAGGCAAAATTAAAGTTATTTCAAACCTCAAAGAAGACCCCGAGGGAAGAGACGTAATCATCATAGAAGACATTGCGGACACCGGACATACTCTGGATTTTCTCCATAAAGAGCTTGCCGCAAAAAATCCGAAAAGCGTTAAAACATGCGTTCTTCTTGACAAAAAATGCGCCCGCGTAAAAAACGTTCCTATAGACTATTCGGGCTTTGAAATAGGCAATGATTTCGCGGTAGGTTACGGATTGGATTATAACGGTTTTTTCAGAGGTTTGCCTTACATAGGCATTCTTCATTTAAACGGAAACAATAAATAACATACAGATTAAAGGTGAAAGAGAGGACACTTCATGAAAAGAAACAATGCGTGGTTTATCGCTTTATGGATAATTATTTTTATCGGTATAGCCTTTTTTATGAATTCTGCAAAACAGAAAAGTCAGATAGTAGACCTTAAATATTCGCAGTTTAAACAAAACATAAGAGAAGGAAACGTCAATCAGGTTGTGGTTGCGCCGGGAATGATAAAAGGAGAATTCAGAAACGAGAAGGGCGAATTAAGACAATTTAAAACGGTTCCGATGTACGATATTGACTTGATAAAAGATTTGGAAGAAAACAAAGTTTTGGAATTTTCCGGAGTTGAACAAAACGGTTGGCTCGGTCCTCTTCTCATGAGCTGGGGGCCGATAATCCTTTTGATATTGTTCTGGATATGGATTATGCGAGGTATGGCAGGCGGCGGAAAACAGGCAATGTCTTTCGGAAAATCTAAAGCGAAACTTGCAGGTTCCGGACTTACGAACGTAACTTTTAAAGACGTTGCCGGCTGTAACGAAGCAAAAGAAGAATTGCAGGAAATAATAGAGTTTTTAAAAGATCCCGCTAGATTTCAGAAACTTGGCGGAAAAATACCGAAGGGCGTTTTATTGTACGGCTCTCCGGGAACAGGCAAAACGCTTTTGGCAAAAGCCGTTGCCGGCGAAGCAGGAGTGCCGTTTTTTTCTTCGAGCGGTTCGGAATTTGTCGAAATGTTTGTCGGAGTGGGCGCTTCGAGGGTCAGAGATTTATTTGATCAGGGCAGGAAATCCGCTCCGTGTTTGCTGTTTATTGACGAAATAGACGCTGTAGGCAGACACAGATTTGCAGGCATAGGCGGCGGACATGACGAAAGAGAACAGACTTTAAACCAGCTCCTTGTGGAAATGGACGGCTTTGACACTAAAGAGGGCGTCATTTTAATAGCCGCGACAAACAGGCCTGACGTTTTGGATCCGGCTTTACTGCGTCCCGGAAGATTTGACAGGCAGGTTGTCGTACCCAGCCCCGAACTTAAAGACAGGGAACAAATACTTGCAGTTCACGCCAAAAAAGTTAAACTCGGCAAAGACGTTGATCTTCACACGATAGCGAAAAGAACGCCGGGTTTTGTCGGCGCGGATCTTGCAAATGTCGTCAATGAGGCCGCGTTGCTTGCCGCAAGAAACAATCAGGAATCCGTAAATATGTACAATATGGAAGAAGCCATTGACAGAATATTTGCCGGCCCGGAAAGAAAATCTATGATAAGAAGCAAAGAAGAGTTAACAAGAACCGCTTATCATGAATCGGGTCATGCTATAGTTGCAAAAATGCTTCCTAAAACAGATCCTGTACATAAAGTTTCAATTATACCCAGAGGCGCGTCTTTAGGGCATACGCTTCAACTGCCGGAAAATGATAAACACACTCTCACAAAAACCGAAGCTTTAAGCAGAATAGCGATAATGTTCGGCGGGCGGGCTGCGGAAGAAATCGTTTATAATGAGCTTACCACAGGCGCCGCGCAAGACATTTCACAGGCGACAAAACTTGCGTCAAGAATGGTCACGGAATTCGGCATGAGCGATAAAATCGGGCCGCTGGCTTTGCAAAGGCCGAATGAAGAAGTATTTTTGGGCAGAGACATTTCAAAAGATTCGCATCTGTCGGAAAAAATGTCCGAGATGATAGATTCGGAAATCAAAAAAATTATAGATAACGGGCTTAAAACTGCTACGGATATACTTACGGCAAACAGAAAAATGATGGACGATATGGTCGAGTATCTGCTTGAAAGGGAAACGCTCAATGCCGAAGATATAGACAAAATAGTCAAAGGCGAGCCTCTTGCTCCTTACGAGAAAGAAAAACCGGCAAATAAAGAGTATGATAAAAAAGAGCCGCCGGCGCCGCAAAAGGAAGCCGTTATAAAAAATATTATAAAAGGCGAAACTGTAAGTGAATAAGAAATATAAATTTGACGAAAAAAAAGCGCAAAAAGCCGTAAAACTTCTCCTTGAATCTTTCGGCGAAGATTTGACCCGCGAAGGCATAAAACGCACTCCGGAACGCGTGGCGCAGTTTTACAAAGAAGCTTTATCCGGAAACGAAATTGATCCTTTAAAAATAGTTTGCGCGCACTATACTACGGAAGATCATGAAGAGATAGTTCTTGTAAAAGATATACCGTTTTATTCTCTCTGCGAACATCATCTTCTTCCTTTTTTCGGTAAAGCGCATATAGCGTATATACCGAAAAAAGATAAAATAGTAGGCGTTTCAAAGCTCATAAGGCTTGTAGAAGTTTTTGCAAACAGGCTTCAACTGCAGGAGAGACTTACAAAACAGGTTGCCGACACGGTAATGAAGGCGGCAATGCCTCACGGAGCGATGGTAGTTCTTGAAGCCGAACATCTATGTATGACAATGCGCGGCGTAAAAAAGCCCGGATCAAAAATGATAACTTCGGCCATGCGCGGCGCTTTCCTAAACGATGTCCGCACGCGCTCGGAAGCAATGTCGCTGCTTGGAAGACAATAAAAACGGCAATCTCTCCTTTTGTCGTCATGCCCGAAGTTCTCGGAAATGATGTAATTCTTTTGAAGCCTGCCCCGTGAGGTTTTAACACGGGGGGAATCCAAGTTAAATACAGCTGAATTTGAAATTAAAAATGAAAGAAAATTATTTTGTTTATATAATGACAAATAATATGAGAGGTACTTTATACATTGGCATTACAAGTAATCTTGTTAAAAGAGTATATGAACATAAGACGAAAGTATGTGAAGGATTCACCAATAAGTATTCTTTGAATAAACTTGTATATTATGAAATTTTTAAAGACCCTGAAAATGCTATCGAGCGCGAGAAGGTTTTAAAAAAATGGAACCGCACGTGGAAAATCAAATTAATTGAAAACCATAATAAATATTGGAATGATTTATATGAAGAGATTGTTGTTTGATTTTAATTGATTGAGTAGAACAAAATGGATTCCTCCCGTGAGGTCGTAACATGGATACTTGCCGTCATTCCCGATAAAAACCTTCGGGAATGACAAAAAATAGGGTCGTCATTCCCGAGAGTCGTAATCGGGAATCCATGTTAAATAGGCAAAAAGCTTAAATGTTGTGACGGCGGCAAAAAGCGAAAAGGCAAAATGGATTCCCGATAGAAACCTTCGGGAATGACAAAAAATAGGGTCGTCATTCCCGAGAGTCGTAATCGGGAATTGTTAAATAGACAAATAGCTTAAATGTTGTGATAGCGGCAAAAAGTGAAAAGACAAAATGGATTCCCGATAAAAACCTTCGGGAATGACAAACAAGCTAAATTATTTTTGTCGTCATTTCCGATAGAAACCTTCGGGAATGACAAACTAATATGTTGTGCGCAAGGACTGTAAAAAGATGCTTATAAGAAAAGTTTCCGTTAACAACTTAAACGACGCTTTTAAACTCGTAAAAAGTACGGGCTGTGATGATTATGCCCGCCTTCTTCTTGCAAAAAAGGGAACTTTTTGTCCTGTTCTTATTGAAAAAATAGATAACCGCGCGGCAAACATTTTAAAGCAAGAAGCTATTTCATGCGGAGCGGACGCAGCCGTAAACGGAAATATCAGCAGATTTCAAAAAGGTTTTTCGGACATAATAATTCTTGCTTCGGCAAGGCAGCTTGAACTTCTAATAAAAAAACTCAGTTTACAGCCTTTCGGTTTAAAAGAAGCGGCTGTCGATCTTAAAGAAATTTTAGAAAACACAATAAATACCGAAAAAGTTTTCAGATATAAAAAATCTAAGATTAACCTTTCAAACACGGCTGTTATGGGCATAATAAATCTTGACCCTGCCTCTTTTTCCGGAGACGGCATTACCGACGCCGGAAAAGCCGTCGCGCAGGCGCAGTATTTTGAAGAACAGGGTGCAGCTTTGCTTGACATAGGCGCGGAATCTTCCCGGCCGGGAGTAAAACTTATTGACGCAAAAACTGAAATAAAAAGGCTTATACCCGTTTTAAAACTTATAAAGAAAAAAGTTAAAATACCGATATCGATAGACACCTACAAATATGAAACTTCAAAAGCAGTTTTAGACGAAGGCGCAGACATTATCAATGATATATTCGCTTTAAGAAAAGGCAAAGACAAACTTGCAAAACTTATTTCAGACGCAAAAGCCGGCGTGATTTTAATGCATATGAAAGGCATACCTTCCAATATGCAAAAAAAACCGTTTTATAAAAACTGCGTCTCGGAAGTGTTTGAATTTTTAAAAGAGAGAACGGAATACGCGCTAAGTTTTGGAATAGGTAAAGATTTTATTTCTGTAGATCCCGGAGCAGGATTTGGGAAAACCGTTGAAAATAATGTTGAGCTCGTAAAAAATATGCGCGTTTTTTCTTCTTTAGGCTGTGTAACGGCGGGTGTGTCGCGTAAAAGATTTGTCAGGTCGCTTGCGGGGGAAAATACTGCGTCTTTTGTTACGGCAAGTTTGATGTCCGCATATTGCGGCGCGGACATAGTAAGAGTGCATGACGTAGCGCAAACCGTAAATGCTTTAAAAATCATCGACGCCGTCCGGAGAGTATAATGGATTCGTCAACTTTTTCATTAATTTATGATACTTATATAGTTAACATACTCGATATAACTATACTGGCTTTTTTATTTTACAGGGTGATTCTTACAATCAAAGGCACAAGAGCCATACAGATTCTTCTCGGAATTCTGGTAATTCTGCTTTTAACGGTGATCGCCAGAGACATTTTGCATTTAAGGGCTTTGACATGGCTTTTAAACAATTTCTGGCTTGCCGCGGTAATCATTTTTGCCGTTGTGTTTCAAATTGAAATCAGAAGTGTTTTAGCGCAGATAGGAGGCAATATATGGGGAAACAGCGGCAATGTTAAAGAATCCTATATAAAAGAAATAGCCGACGCCGTCGAAAATCTCAGCCTTACAATGTCTGGCGGACTTATTGCTCTTGAAAATGAGGTCGGCTTGAAAAACTTCACGGAAACGGGCATTATGCTAAATGCCAACATTTCAAAAGAGCTGCTCCTTTCTATTTTCAAAAATAAGTCGGCTCCGCTTCATGACGGAGCGGTTGTAATATATAATGAAAAAATTATCGCTGCGGGCTGTTTGCTGCCTTTAAGCCATAATACCGAAGTAAAGCTCTACGGCACAAGGCACAGGGCGGCGCTGGGGTTGAGCGAAATTACGGACGCGCTTATTATAGTAGTGTCGGAAGAAACGGGACACATATCTGTTGCGTATAAAGGAAAACTCAAAAGCAATATCTCGGTCAATAAGTTAAAAGACACAATCTCCGTCATAGTAGGAGGCGCGAAAACAAGATGAATATAGCAAAAAAAATATTAGTTAAAATTAAAAAAAACTGGCAGCTGAAACTTTTGGCATTAGGATTGGCCGTAGTTGTCTGGTTTTATGCGATTTACAGGTAAACGATGAAATTATTCGGCACGGACGGTATCAGAGGCGACTCTTCAAAATTTCCTTTCGATAATGACGCTCTTTTTATTACGGGTAAAGCTATAGCCGAAGTTTTGGCGGCAGCCGGAAAGAAAATTCTTATAATCCGCGATACCCGCAAATCCGGAAAAAGAATTCAAAACGCTTTGGCAAACGGAATGGCAAGCGCCGGAGCGGTCGCGGTTTTCGGCGGAATTATGCCGACTCCCGCGGCTTCTTTTTTTCTTAGAAGCGGACAGTATTGGGCTGGAGCGGTTATTTCCGCTTCGCATAATCCTTACCGCGACAACGGCATAAAAATTTTTAATTCCAAAGGCTCTAAGCTTACGGATTCGGTTGAATCCAAAATAGAGAAAAAAATAAATAAATATATGCGGGACGGATTGAAATTTTCCACAGCAAAAATCGAAAAAAGAGAAAAAAACGGTCTTTTAAAATCGTATGAACATTTTCTTTCGGAAAGTTTCGGTAAAGGAACTTTAAAAAACAAAAAAATAGTTATTGACTGCGCCAACGGCGCGGCATATAAAAGCGCCTCAAACGTTTTAAAAAAACTCGGCGCAAAAGTAATAGCTTTAAACGTCAAGCCTGACGGTAAAAATATAAATAGGAACTGCGGCGCGCTTTATCCGGAAGTTGCCGCCGCCGCCGTTAAAAAGCATAAAGCGTTTTGCGGTTTTTGTTTTGACGGAGACGCGGACAGACTCATCTGTATAGACGAAAACGGAAATATAAAAGACGGTGATTTTTTTCTCGGCTCAATGGCAAGATATTTGAAGAGCCGCAAGAAACTTAAAAATAACGTTTTGGTCACAACCGTGATGGCTAATATCGGGCTTATAAAAGCTATGGAAAAAGAAAAAATTAAAGTCGTTACGGAAAAAGTCGGAGACAGATACGTTATGGAAGCAATGAAAAAACATAAAGCCGTACTTGGCGGGGAACAGTCCGGACATTTCATTTTCAGAGACATTTTAGGCGCGGGCGACGGACTTTTAAGCGCACTGCAGCTGCTTTCCGCATTAAATTACGAAGGTAAAACCGTGTCCCAGATGTTTTGCGCAATAGAAAAATTTCCGCAGGTGCTGATAAATAAAACCGTAGCAAAAAAAGAGCCGTTAGAAAAACTTCAAAAAACTTCGTCTCTGATAAAAGGTTATGAACGAAAACTGGGCGCGGACGGAAGGATACTCGTAAGATATTCCGGCACGGAAAATCTTTTAAGAGTGATGGTTGAAGGAACTGACAAAATAGAAATAGGAAAAATGGCGCAAAATATTATATCTTGCGCCGATAAAGAAATTTCAGGGAAAGCTATATGATTAAACTCGGCGTAAACATTGACCACGTTGCAACCATAAGACAGGCGCGCAAAGAAGATTTTCCAAGCGTCATAGAAGCGGCGGCATTATGCGAAAAAGCCGGCGCAGACAGTATAACCGTTCATTTAAGAGAAGACAGAAGACACATTCAGGACAAAGACGTTTACGGGCTGAGAAAATCTCTGAAAACAAAATTAAATCTTGAAATGGCGGCAAACGAAGAAATAGCCGCGATAGCGTTAGACGTTAAACCCGATTATGTCTGTCTTGTTCCGGAAAAAAGGCAGGAACTTACCACCGAAGGCGGACTTGACGTTTGCGCACAAAAAGAAAAATTGTCGCAGGTAGTGAAAAGGCTTAAACATGCCGGAATAATTGTGAGCATGTTCATCGACGCAGACATTGAACAGGTCAAAGCGTGCGGCGATATCGGCGCAGACTGCATAGAAATACATACCGGCAAATATGCGCGGTATTTTAAGGAAGGCATATTTTCAAAAGAATTTGAACTCGAAAATAAAAGAATTTTTGAAGCTTCGTCCGAAGCGTTTTCCAAAGGGCTGGTTTTAAACGCCGGACACGGACTGGATTATGACAATATCGAAAAAATCTGTAAAATAAACGCAATGAACGAGTTCAACATAGGTTTTGCGATAATTGCAAAAGCGCTTTTTTGCGGCATTGAAAAAGCCGTTAAAGACATGAAAGATTTAATCAATAAATTTTCACCGGAGAAATAAAATGTGCGGGATAGTCGGATATATCGGCGAAGAAAATGCCGCGGACATTATTTATAAAGGGCTTGAAAGGCTGGAATACAGGGGTTACGATTCTGCCGGAATAGCTTTAGTCTCGCAGTCCGGAGAAGTCGAAATCAGAAGAAGCGTCGGCAAACTTAACCGTCTTGGCGCAAATCTTGTAAAAAATCCGCTCGTCGGTAAAGTAGGCATAGGCCATACCAGATGGGCTACGCACGGCAAACCGTCCGAAGAAAACGCTCATCCGCATACGGACGAAACAAAAAGCATTGTCATAGTGCATAACGGCATAATCGAAAACTATGCCGAACTGAAAAATATGCTCCAAAAAGAAGGCGTAACTTTTAAATCCGAAACCGATACCGAAGCGGTTGTCCATCTCATAAAAAAATATTATAAAGGCAATCTTTTGCAAGCGGTGCAGACGGCTTTAAAAGAAATTAAAGGTTCTTACGCTTTGGTCATAATCGACAAAAACAATCCGGACAGAATAGTCTGCGCAAGGCTTGACGCTCCTCTTATAATAGGAATAGGCGAAAATGAAAATTTTATAGCTTCGGACATTCCCGCGCTTTTGCCTTATACGCGAAAGATGATGTTTCTTGAAAACGGAGACATAGCCGAAATAACGAAAGATAAAATATCCGTTCTTGACAAAAAAAACAATCCGTGCGAACGCGAAATTAAAACTATTTTGTGGGATGCCGTTCAGGCTGAAAAAGGCGGATACAAACATTTTATGCTTAAAGAAATTTTCGAACAGCCGCGCACCATAGAAGATACATTTAAAGGCAGAATATATCCCGAAGAGGGAAGAGTTTACATAGAAGAGGCAAAGCTTGAAGCTGATTTTCTTAACAAACTGTCAAAAGTTTATATAGTTGCCTGCGGAACGTCTTATTATGCCGGCCTTGTCGGAAAAATTCTTATAGAAAATTTTGCGCGCATACCTGCGGAAGTTGATACTGCTTCCGAATTCAGATACAGGGATCCGATATGCGATAATTCTCTTATAATTGTCATTTCACAATCAGGCGAAACCGCAGACACGCTTGCGGCTTTAAGGCTTGCCAAAGAAAAAGGCTGTCCGACTCTTGCCGTCTGCAATGCGGTAGGCTCAAGTCTCAGCCGCGAAGCTCATCACGTAATTTACACGCATTGCGGCCCTGAAATAGGCGTCGCTTCGACGAAAGCGTTTACGGGTCAGCTTACGGCATTATACGTTTTGGCATTGGACTGGGCGGCAAAAAAAGAAAGTATGTCTAAAGAAATGCTGAAAAAATATTTAAAAGAACTTTGGGAAATTCCTCTGAAAGTAAGCGAATTTCTAAAAAAAGCCGATTCCGTGCAGGAAATTGCAAAAATTTTTACCAATAAGAGAGATTTTTTATATCTCGGCAGAAATGTAAACTATCCGGTAGCTCTGGAAGGCGCGCTGAAACTTAAAGAAATATCTTATATTCACGCCGAAGGCTATCCCGCAGGCGAAATGAAGCACGGGCCGATAGCTTTGATAGATGAAAGAATGCCGGTTGTGGCTATAGCGCCGAAAGGGAAAGTTTACGAAAAAATGCTGTCCAACATAGAAGAGGCCAAAGCGCGCGGAGGCACCGTTATAGCGGTTGTCAGCGAAAAAGACGAGATTATAAAACAAAAAAGCGATTACCAAATTTTTATTCCGGAAACCGACGAATACCTTTCGCCGATTATGGCGGTTATTCCTTTACAGCTTTTGGCGTACTATATAGCCGTAATTCTCGGCTGCGACGTTGACCAGCCCAGAAATCTTGCAAAATCCGTGACGGTTGAATAAAATCAGGCGGTAAAAATGAACATAGGCGTAGACATTGAAGAAGTAAAAAGATTCGAAAAATACGTCAGAGACAAAGATTATTTAGAACGTGTTTTTGCCGAAGACGAAATTTCTTACTGTATGCCAAAAAAAAATCCGGCGCAACATCTTGCGGCGCGTTTTGCGGCCAAAGAAGCGGTCTGGAAAGCAGTTAGCGCAAAAAATAAAAAACTTATCATAACCGATATTTCCATAAAAAACGCCCAATCCGGAAAACCGGAAGTTTATATCAAAAACAGAAAATATAAAAAAATCGACGTTTCATTATCGCATGCCGACAAATATGTCGTCGCCGTTGCAATAGCTTTCTGATTATTATGAATAAAAAAGATATAAAAAATTTTGCTTTAAAACTCATAAGAAAGGCGGACAGCCATAAATACGATTACGGACATGCGCTTATTGTTGCCGGAAGCAGATATATGCCAGGCGCCGGAGTTTTATGCTGTAATGCCGCAATGCGCGCCGGCGCGGGACTTGTAACTTATGCGGTAAAAGAAAATTTTCTAAATAATGCGTGTTCTTTATCAAAACCGGAAACTATGTTTTTTGTATACGAAAACGCTTCGGATATTCTTGGCTTTATCGCAAAAAGAAAAGTTTCTTCAGTGGTTATAGGGCCGGGTTTGCAGGCGGACAAAAATTTAAAAAAATTTATAGAAAAAATTATTTTTTCCGTTGAAATTCCCGTCATTTTAGATGCCGGCGGCATTTCGGTTTTTAACGGCAAATGCGGCATTTTTAAAAAATCGAAAGCCAAACTGATAATAACCCCGCATATCGGAGAGTTTTCAAAATTAACGAATAAAAAACCGGACGAAATCAAAAAAGATAAAGCCGCCGTATCCGCAGATTTTGCCGCCGGTAATTCGGTAATATGTATTTTAAAAGGACATAATACGATAGTTGCGGACGGCAAAAATATTTATATAAATGACAGCGGCGCGCCCGCCATGGCAAAAGCCGGAAGCGGAGACGTTTTAAGCGGCATTCTGGCAGCTTTTGTCTGTATTGGCGGAGATTTGTTTGAATCTTCAAAATTTGCAGTTTATGTACACGGTTTGTCCGGAGAAATGTCTGAAAAAGAAAAAGGAAACTCAGGCGTGATTGCAAGCGACATAGTTGAAAATATTCCTTTTATTATGAGGAGGCTTCAATGACAATTGACAATGAAATAATACATATTAGAAGGCGCATACATCAATATCCCGAAACCGGCGGAAATGAATATAATACTGCCAAATTCATAGAATCAAAATTAAAAGGATTTAAAATTCCGTATAAACGCGTGTCAAAAACGGGCGTTGTTGCGGTTTTAAAAGGCGCAAAAGCAGGCCGCACTATAGCTTTAAGAGCCGATATTGACGCGCTGCCCGTTCAGGAAGATAATAAAATAGAATATAAATCAAAAAACAATGAAGTTATGCACGCCTGTGGGCATGACGCGCATATTGCCATTATGCTTGGCGCTGCCAAACTGTTATCTGCCAAAAAAGAAAAGTTAAACGGAAACGTAAAATTTTTATTCCAGCCCAGCGAAGAAACGTCAGACGGCGCAGAAAGCCTTGTACGCGCCGGAGTTTTAGAAAATCCGTCAGTAGACGTGATTTTGGGTCTGCACGTATGCCCGTGGATAAAATCCGGCAAAATAGGTTTAAAATACGGAGAAATGATGGCGGCAGTAGACAAACTTACGATAAATTTTGAAGGCGAGATGGCGCACGGAGCATATCCGCATCTTGGAAAAGACGCGCTCATCGCCGCAATGTCGTTTATCAATTCGGCGCAGCATATAGTTTCGCGGGAAGTCGACCCTGTTTCGCCGGCAGTAATCACTTTCGGCAAAATAAAAGGCGGCGACGGATACAATATAATATGCGAAAATGTGGAAATCGAAGGCACGGTAAGAACTTTAAATAATGCGGTAAGAAAACTTGTAAAAGAAAGCATTATAAAAAAACTTAAAGCGACGGAACTTGCCTACGGCGTGAAATACAAACTGAGTTATCAGGCGGTAGGAAACGCTTTAATAAACACAAAAGAAATAACAAAATTCTGTCACAAAACGGCAAAAGAATTTTACGGCAAACCAAACATAGTCATACTGGAAAACCCGTCAATGGGCGGGGAAGATTTTGCAGAATATATTCACAAAGTCCCCGGAAATTTCATATACATAGGCACCGCCAAAAACAAATCCACCTCATACCCATGGCACCACAGCAATTTCAATATCGACGAGCAAGCCCTCCCGAAAGCGGCAAAATACATTGAGTACACAGTAGAGCAACTTTTAGCTAATTAATAATTACAGAGTAATTATTAATTGTTGGATTGCCGTTAAGAACGGCAACGGCTTTAGTCAGGGATATTTTCGGTACCCCTGAACCCCACGCCTCACTTTTTGCAGTCGGTCAAAAAGTAAGCAAATCTGGGTTGTCCGGCACATATAGAACACTTGCGTTAGCCGCAAAAACTGTCAAATGCAAGGAGAGAAAGTAAGACAATAGCGTAACTATTGGCTTATCTTGAGCGACGCGGCAGTTGGCAGTTTTTGCGGCTAACCCGAAGGGCTGCGGGGCTTGTGCAACAAAGTTGCTTTTGGTAAATTTTGCCAGTTCCGTCTAGCCAATATTACCGATATTGTCGTCACCGGAACAGACAAAATTTCCACAAAAAACCTAGCAGCGCAAGAGTTCTATATGTGCCGGACAACCCAAGCCGCTGAAAGCAT